>JACPJE010000071.1 GCA_016187725.1 Candidatus Latescibacterota bacterium | reverse complement strand
GGCATGCGCATGTCCATGAACACCAGGTCCGGCCGTTCCCGCCGCACTGCCTCCAGGGCTGCCTCGCCGCTGTCGGCCTGGCGCACCTGCGCCCCGAGCCGTTCGAGGATCTGCGCCAGGATCTCGCGGTTGGTGGCCACGTCGTCGACGATCAGCAACCGCGCCCGGTGCCCCTCGGCCAGGCGCACCACCTGCCGCAGCCGTCCATTCGCCTCCTCGCCGATCTGCCCCTGAGCCGGCGCCAGACTCAGCGCAAAGAAAAAACGCGCCCCGCGCCCGACCCGCGATTCTACCCCCAGGGTGCCATCCATCAGTTCCACGTGCCGCCGGGCAATGGCCAGGCCCAGCCCCGTGCCCCCGGAATGGGTGCTGACCTGGTGAAAGGGGGCAAAGATCGCCTCCTGCTGGCCAGGGGCGATCCCCGGACCCGTGTCTTCCACCGCAAAGGCATACCGGCCCTCCCGCTCTTCATGCACCCGGAACACCACCTCCCCCGCCTCGGTGAACTTCACCGCGTTTCCCAACAGGTTGATCAGCACCTGCCGCAGCTTGTTCTCGTCCCCCCGCACCTGCCACTGTCCACCCTGCAATTCCACCCGCCATCCCAGCCCCTTCTGCTGGCAACGCAACTGGAACATCTCCGCCAACTCTCCCACCAACTGGTCCAGGCCGAAGTCCACTGCCTGCAACTCCATGCGCCCGGCCTCGATCTTGGACAGATCGAGCACCTCGTTGATCAGCTCAAGCAGGTGGTCACCGCTGGCCTGGATGGTCTCCATGGCGCGGCGCTGCTCCAGAGACAGGGGGGTATGGTCGCGCAGGATCTGGGCATAGCCGAGGATGGCGTTCATCGGGGTGCGGATCTCGTGCGACATATTGGCCAGAAAGGCGCTCTTGGCCTGATTGGCCGCCTCGGCGGCTTCCTTGGCCTGCGCCAGGTCCCGGGTGCGCTCCTGCACCCGCTGCTCCAGCTCGTCGATGCGCTGGTCGCGCGGGTCGGGAATCACGCTGAGGTGGAATTCGGCTATCTCCGAGTAGTTCAGATCCCGGTCCACGGCCCGCACCTGGAAGGTGTACTCGCCCAGAGGGAGGTTCTGGTATTCCACCTGGCGCTCGTAACAGGGTCGCCACTCCTCTTCATGGCCCAGCAAGCGGCACACGTAGACCATCCCGTCCGGGCGCGTGGTCATGCTGCGCCCCTGGAATCTGAAGAGCACGAATTTCTGCGTCACCGGCAGGTCGATCGCCTCAGCCGGATGGTAGCGGCGGTCCGCAATCACTTCGATGAGGCGGATGCCCGGAGGGGTGCGCTGGGGACGGTAGCGGGCGACCCCGCCTTCGGTGGCGATCCAGAAATCGCCATTGCGGGCCTGGATGAGCTTCTGCACCGTGTCGCTGGGCAGGCCGTCCTTGCGGGACAGGGTCTGGAAAACCAGGCCGTCGAAGCGGCTTACCCCCCCGCCCCAGGTCCCGAACCACAGATGCCCTTCGCGGTCCTCCACGATGGCGAACACCTCATTGTATGCCAGGCCCTGCGCGCTAGTGTAGGTCTTGAATGACTTCCCATCATAACAACTGACCCCCGCTTCGGTCCCGAACCACAGCTTCCCTTTGCAGTCCTGGGCGATGAGGAATACGAGATCCTCCGCCAGGCCGTCCGCAGTGGTGTAGGTGCGGAACTCTTTCCCATCATAGCGGCTCGCACCGGCGGCGGTCGCGAACCAGATATTCCCCTCCCGGTCCTCCAGGATGGAGCGCACGGTATTTTCGGCCAGACCGTCCGCCGTGGTGAACGTCCGGAACTCCTGCCCGTCGTACCGGCTCACACCCGTTGGCTCCCAACCCGACCCGAACCACAGGTTCCCCGCGCGATCCTCAAGGATGGCAAGCACCCCATTGCCCGCCAACCCATCCCGGGTCGTGAAGGTGCGGACCTCTTTCCCGTCATACCGGCAAACCCCGTTCGCGGTGCCGACCCACAGATTCCCGGACCGGTCTTCGCAGAGGGCCCGCACATGGGCGTCTGGCGGGCCCGCTGCCGCAAGGGTGCTGAATACCCTGCCATCGTACCGGCTCAACCCGCTCCAGGTGCCGCACCAGATCTGTCCCTGGCGGTCCTCCAGCACCGCCATCACCCCGTTGTTCGCCAGACCATTCCGGGTGGTGCCCACCAAAAACTGCCTGCCGTCGTACCGGCACATCCCCCCCCCGTTGGCGCACCAGATGTTGCCGGACCGGTCCTCGAGCATGAAGGTGACCGTATTGCTTCCCAGTCCCTCCTCGGTGGTGAAGGTGGTGAAACCCGTCCCGTCGTACCGGCTGATGCCTCCCATGGAAGCGCTGAACCAGATATTCCCGCTGCGGTCCTCGATCATGTTTTCCACCCGGTTGTGCGCCAGGCCGTCCGCGACGGTGAAAGTCGCGAACTCCGTTCCGTCGTACCGACAGACTCCCGCAGCGGTGGCAAACCACAGGTTCCCCTGGCGATCCGCGAAGATGGACTTCACCCCGTCATGCGCTAGTCCATCCGCCGTGGTGAAAGCCTTGAGGGCCTGCCCGTCGTAGCGGCTCACGCCCTTTCCTTCCCACCCGGCAGCGAACCACAGATTTCCGCTGCGGTCCTCCTGGAGGAGAAACACCTTGTCCTCCACCAGGCCATCCCGGGTGGTAAAGGTCTTGAATGCCTGCCCGTCGTACCGGCAGATCCCTACCTCGTTCTCATGCCCTCCCGCGAACCACAGATTCCCCTGCCGGTCCTCTGTTATGAGATGCACGGCATTGAAGCCCAAGCCGTCCCGGGTGGTAAAGGTCTTGAATGCCTGCCCGTCGTACCAGCTCACGCCCTCCTCGGTGCCAACCCACAGCCTCCCTTCGCGATCCTCCAGAAGGGCCCAGACCACGATGTGCCCCAGACCATCGGCCACGTTGAAAAAGAGGAATTGCTCGCCGTCGTACCGGCCCACCCCCTCGTCGGTGGCGAACCACAAGTTCCCGGCCTGGTCCTCGACCTGGGAGCAGCGGAAGTGATCGACCAAACCGATCCAGAGGGGGAAGGTGACGAACTCGGTCCCGTCGTACCGGGTGACCCCTCGGTCCGCCCGAACCCACAGATACCCCTGACGGTCCTGAAAGAGGCACCTGACACTGGTGCCCTGCAGCCCATCCTCCACCCCGAAGCTATGCCACAACCCCTGGCGCAGACCGGGACCGGCAGGCGCCGACCTGCCCATGCTGGCCGGTAGGTTGTAGATCCCCCAGTGCCAGCGCAACTCCCCGCCCTCGGCCCCGAAGGCCCGGCCCAGATCGGCCAACATCGCCTGCCACGCCGGGTCCTGCTGCAAGGCCTTCCGCTTGAGGAGGACCTCAGCTGGTTCCTCCATCTCGAACAACCGGCTGAACACCCCGGCCACGGTCTGTCGCCCGCGTTCCTCCGATTCTTCCAGACCGTGGGGTTTCAGGATGGGCACGAGCCGCGCCTCGTACGCGGCGGCGAGCTCAGCCGTCCGTGCAGCCGGCGCCCACAGACACAGGCGTGCATAACATCTTGCGGAGTCCGTGTTCAATTCGGCTTTTCCTCAACCGTCGGTGGGCAAGCGGCGAACCATGATAAAAAACCGCGGGCTAGCGCAGAGAAGCCCGGACCGGCCGCGAATGTGCGAGTATGCGCCAGCGCACACCCTCTTTGTGCGCTGTGCTACACCCTCTTTTGCGACCGTGGGGTCCCACTTGTTGTAAGTCGCTGATTTACAACAGATCACCACAACTCCTCCCGAATGGTACGGATTTTGTTTAGTCAGGACAACAGCAAACAACATACCCCTGGTTTCAGGATACTCTCTCCATGCAGAATCCCATACTTCAGTAGCGGGTGCAAAACCCCATTCACCTCAAAAGGAGGGTCATCATGTCGACGCGCAGAGTGCTCATAACCGTCCTGACCGTGCTGGTCTGGGTCGCCTTCGGGATGGCGTTGATGCCGCGGGAGGCCGCGGCCGCGCCGGGGGATGTCAGTGTGGTGTTGGGAACGGACCGGGGCTACTACCCTGCGGCCCTGGCAGCCGACGCGGCCGGAAACATCTACTTCGCGAGCTGGAGCACGAGCCAGGTGTTCATGCTGGTCCCCGCGACTGGGCAGATCACTCTAATCGCGGGCAACGGGCCCAATTGGGTATCCGACGGAGACGGGGGGCCGGCCACTGAGGCCGGCCTCGGTATTCCAAACGCCTTGGCAGTGGATGCTGGCGGCAATCTCTACATCTCGGATGCGTACGGGCGTGTGCGCAAGGTCGATGCTGGCACTGGGCGGATCAGCACGGTCGCGGGCAACGGAACCTTCATATTCCCGGGGGACAACGGAGACGGGGGGTTGGCGACGGACGCGCGGCTCCTTCTCGACATTCCACCGGGTGGAGGACTCGCCCTCGACGCTGTGGGGAACCTGTACATAAGCGACGGCAATCCAGGATACAACGGTGCCTGGGGATGGCTCCGGAAGGTGGACGCCGCGACCGGGCTGATCAGCACGGTGGCGACCATCGAGGTCTATGGCTCCGCCTCTCCCCTCGCAGGGGATGGGGCCGGCAACCTGTACTTTGTTGCCTGGGTGCCCACACCAGGCTGGGACCCGCGCTACGGCGCCCAGGTTATCCGCAAGCTGGACACCGCCACCGGGGCGACGTCCACTGTGAGGGAGGTCTCCGATCTGGCCGGCCCAGTTGATGACTTCCGCTCGGTTTACGGCATGGCAGTGGACAACGCAGGCAATCTCTACTATTCAACAGAAGAGGACAGTAAAGTGTACAAAGTGGTCCTGTCCACCGGAGTGAAGACCGAACTGCCGGTGGCGGCCTACGATTCAGGATACAAGGGGTATT
>JACPJE010000070.1 GCA_016187725.1 Candidatus Latescibacterota bacterium | reverse complement strand
CGGCCCTGTTGAGCGGAGAGACGTCCCCCTCGGCGCTGGCGCGTTTGTGGGAAGGGACGACCGGGTGGTTGATGCTGATGTTCATCCTGTATTATCACGGCTTGAGTCTGTCAGTGCTGCGCAAGCTCTTCGGGGTACACAAGACCACGGTGATGCGCTGGCTGGAACCGTTGGCCCAGGTGCCGTGGCAGGGGGTGGTCCAGCAGGGGAAACGCTTCTTTTCCGGCACCGTGGCCGTCGACGAGAAGTGGGTAGCGATCGAGGGGAAATGGTGGTATCTGTTTGTGGCGATCGATCAGGTTTCGGGTTTTCCCCTGCATACGGCGCTGTTACCCTCGAATGCGACCGACTACTGTACGCTCTTCCTCTTGCAGCTCCAGGCGCTGGGCTATCAGCCCAAGGTGATCATCACCGATGGTTGGGAGGCCTATGTCCGCGCGATCGCCACGGTCTTTCCCCAGGCCCAACACCTGCTATGTCGCTTCCATGCGTTGCAGGCGGCCTTTCGCCGGCTGCGTGCGCAGGTGCGCGACTGGAAGGAACGCCAGCGGTGGATCGCGCCGCTGAAGCAGCTGTTTCATACCCCCTCGAAACGCACGGTGCGCCGGCGGATGGCGAACCTGCAAGCGCAAGCCCAGGGCTCCTCGGCCGAAGGGGTCATCGCCCGTCTGGCCGCCAAGTTGCCCCGGTTGCTGCCGGCAGTGGGCTCCACCTTTCGGCCCTCCACCAGCAATGCGGCGGAGCGGTTCCTGGGGGCGTTCGAGCGCTTCGCCCGCGCCAAAGGACCGTTTCAAAGCCGGGCGTCGGCGGAAAAACACCTGGCGCTGTTTCTGCTCGGTTATGTCTTCGAGACCTACTCGGCCGAGGCCGGTGCGGCGCATCAGGGACGGTGTCCGCTGCAATTGGCCGGCTATCAGGTGGCGTCCATGCCCTTGTTTCACCTGCTCAATCGACCCAATCTGCTCCCCTTACGTCGGCGCTTGGTCGAAGGCTACGCCCACGCCGCCTGACCGATCCTGACTGGCCGGACAACCGAAGATCACGGGAAGACCTCCCCCGGGGGCGTGGCAGACTTGTGCCGCTAACGGCCTGAGCCGGCGTCGGTTCCAAGCAGCTGGGCCGATCAGCCCACGCCTGGCCCCGTGCTGAAGCATCATTCACAGAGCGCAACGGCCTCCGCGCGACAATCTCCAACAGGTCGCGCGTTGACCGCGCCAAGCGGTCCAGTTTCCAAACTACGACCGTATCCCCCTCGCGGAGGTGCTCCAGAAGGCGGTTCAGCTCCGGTCGTTGACGTTGGGCACCGGAGAGCTTCTCGCGAAAGATCTTCTTGCAGCCCGCCTTATCCAACTGTTCCAACTGCACCGTCAACTGCTGGTCCTCGGTAGAAACCCGCGCGTAGCCGATCTTCACGGTTCGTCCTCCGGTCCAAGTCGCCGTTTGCATAAGATATCGCAAAAGAGCGTTCTTTTGCACGCCATTTTTGCGAACGGCTCTCCCTCGGGACTCCGGGGTCCGCGCCTGTTTCGCATAATTTAGGAATTTCGCGAAGGATGCGCTCTGGAGGATCATATGCCCGTAGACTTTCTGAGCGAAGAGCAACGGCGATGCTACGGTCAGTACCCGGGCGAGCCCACGCCAGACCAACTGGCCCGCTACTTCCACCTCGACGACACGGACCGTGAGCTGATTGCCGCTCGTCGAGGAGACCACAGCCGCCTGGGCTTTGCGCTGCATCTAGGCACGGTACGATTCCTCGGGACCTTCCTCGACGATCCCGCACAAGCGCCCCCGGGGGTGCTCCGCTACCTTGCCGGGCAACTGGATATCGCTGACCCCGGGTGTATCGAGCAGTATCGAGCCAGCGACAACCGGTGGGACCATGCCGCCGAAATCCGGCAGCGCTTCGGCTACCGCGAGTTCAGCCAAGGGACTGTGCAGTTTCGCATGACGCGATGGCTCTATGCCTTGTGCTGGACGGGAACCGATCGGCCCAGTGTGCTCTTCGACCGGGCGACCAGATGGTTGGTCGATCAGAAGGTCCTGTTGCCAGGGGTCAGTGTGCTGGAACGTCTGGTATCGCGGCTTCGGCGGCGCGTCCAAGAACGGATCTGGCGCACCCTCGGAGGGGGTCTTACACCCGAAAGCCTGGCGCGCATAGAGAATTTGCTGGTAGTACCGCCCGGAGGACGCACCTCGTTGCTTGACCGTCTGCGAAACGGCCCCACCTTGCGAAGTGTGCCGGAGCTGGTCCGCGCTGTTCGGCGGTTGGAGGAAGTGCGGGCCTTGGGAATCAACCTTCCCCTGCCCGCCAAGGTGCCTCAGGGGCGAGTACTCGAACTGGCGCGGTTTGCCAGCACGGCCAAGGTTACGGCGGTCGAGCGTTTACCCGGAGAGCGGAGAGCTGCCACGCTGGTCGCCTTCGTTCAGACGCTGGAAGGGAACGCCAAGATGATGTCCTGGAACTTCTTGAGGTGCTGTTGACAGAGATCTTCTCTGGAGCGGTGAAGGAGGGCCAGAGGGCGCGGTTGCGGACCCTCAAGGATCTGGATGCCGCCGCGCTTCAACTGTGCGAAGCCATTCTGGTGCTGCTGGATGACCAGCTTGCCGATGGCGACGTGCGGTCAACCGTTTTCGCGGTCGTGCCGCGCGAGGACCTGAAGGCGGCCTTCCAGCAGGTGACCGGCTTGATCCGCCCACCGGAGGATCTCTATTACCAGGAACTCCAAACGCACTACCGCCGCGTTCGGCGCTTCCTGCCGGTACTCTTGCGCGCGGTGAACTTCGAAGCCACCCCGGCAGGACAGCCCGTTCTGGACGCGATCCAGCATCTCAAACAGCGCGCGGAGGGCGGAAATAAGGAGCGCCACACCGAGCCACCGCTAACCATCGTGAGCAAAACCTGGCAGCAGCATGTCGTCTGCGCCGATGGCCAAGTGGATGCCAAAACCTACACCTTCTGCGTCCTGGACCGCTTCCGCACCGCCCTTCGGCGGCGCGACCTATTCGTCGCGCCGAGTGGGCGTTATGCGGATCCACGGCTTGGCTTGCTGACTCCCTCAGCGTGGGCCGCGGTCAAGCCCAACATCTGCCGGACCCTGGGCCACTCTCCATCGGCACCGGAGACCCTGACGGCGCTTCGGCAGCGACTGGACCAGACCTATCAGCGCGTCGCCGCCAGGGTGGCCACCAACGCTGCCGTTCGAATCGAAATCGTCGACGGCCAGGAAGATCTCATTCTCACCGGCTTGGACAAGCTCGATCAACCCGCCAGTCTGGTGGCGCTGCGCGCCGCCGTTGAAGCCCGAATGCCGCGCGTGGAACTGCCCGATATCTTGCTGGAGATCGCGGCTCGAACCGGCTTCGTGTCGGAGTTCACCCACATCACCGAACGGGAATCTCGCGCTGCCGATCTAGTCGTCAGCATCTGTGCGGTGCTGGTGGCAGAAGCCTGCAATACCGGGATGGAACCGCTGATTCGGCACGCGATCCCCGCGCTTCGCCGTGCGCGGCTCTCCTGGGTGAGCCAGAACTATCTCCGAAACGAAACCCTCACCGATGCCAACGCCCGGTTGGTCGCCGCGCAAAACCAGATTCCGCTGGTCCAGGCGTGGGGAAGCGGAGAGGTTGCTTCAGCCGATGGTCTCCGTTTCGTCGTCCCGGTCCGGACCATTCATGCGGGTCCCAATCCGAAATACTTCGGGCTCGAGCGCGGCGTCACCTATTACAACCTCGTCTCCGACCAATTCACGGGGCTGAACGCCCTCACCGTGCCGGGAACGCTGCGCGATAGTTTGGCCCTGCTGGGCGTCGTCCTTGAACAACCCACCGAGCTGAATCCGGCTGCTGGGCTATCAATTCAGTCCGCGCATCGCCGATATCGGGGGCGCCAGATTCTGGAGAATCGATCCCACCGCAGATTACGGCGCGTTGAACGGCATTGCTCGACACCGGATCAACACCGGCCGCATTGCGGAGAACTGGGACGATCTGCTTCGATTAGCCGGCTCGCTGAAACTCGGTCACCTCCAGGCCAGGTCGATCATGCCGACCCTACAAGTTGCTGAGCGGCCCACCAAGCTAGCCCAAGCGGTAGCCGAACTGGGACGCATCGACAAAACCTTGCACCTGCTCACCGTCATTGACGATGAAGCCAAGCGACGCCGAATACTCACCCATCTGGCGGAGAACTGCGCCAGCGCTATCGAGAGGGGCAAGAAGACCAGCTCGGGGCCTTGGGCTTGGTCGTCAACATCATCGTGTTGTGGAACACCATCTACATGGATGCGGTGCTGGAGCAATTGCGAACCGAAGGGTATCCCATCCTCCCTGAGGATGTGGCCCGGCTATCACCCCTCATCTATGAGCACATTAACGTACTTGGCCAGTATACCTTCGTGCTGCCGGAGATGGTGGCGCGGGGGCAATTGCGTCCCCTGCGCAACCCTGCCGACCCGACTTAAACCGGTTTTCTGTTCCATTGCTCCCCGAACCCCTTTTAGGAGGAGGTAGAGAGGACTTCTTGGCTGAGGCGTTGACGCGGCGAACAGATTCTCTATCTTAAGCAACGCAACAGCGAACATCCGCAAGGGGTGCCGCAAGGCTGAGATTATACCCTTCGAACCTGATCTGGTTAGCACCAGCGTAGGGAGACGGATGACACACCTGATTTTGATCTAGGTGCATGCCGATCCTCCTGCGTCAGAGGGTCGGCTTTTTTTGTTGATCCTTTGACCAAACCCCGGTCCACCTGCAACCCTAAGGAGCGCGCAGTATGAGCCCCACAGACGCCCGGGCAACGACGCATCACGCTGACGGAGAGCCGGCCAACGGCGGCGCCCCGCATTCCGAGAAGGTCTACCTGGAGCGCGGGGGAAACATCCGAGTGCCGGCGCG
>JACPJE010000109.1 GCA_016187725.1 Candidatus Latescibacterota bacterium | reverse complement strand
CCAAAGCGCGAGCGAGAGACGCAAGGGCAAGGCGCCCGAAGAAGGCGTATTGACCCATAAATACGCCGACTGAGGGCAACGCCGTCCATTGCGGCTCGCAGCCGCGCGACGCCAGAAGGTCATTTTGTTAGTGGCTCTAAGCACAATAGTCATACCACCGCACCCAGAGAGAGTTCGCGCTACAGTACTTGTGTCAGTGAGACCCCCAGGCCCCAAACCCGCCGCCCAGTGGGGTGATCAGGCCCCTACTTCGCCCAGGCCCCCACCTCGTCCTGGGCATTGCGCACCGCCTGGAGCATGGGCCAGCGCGGGGCCCATTTCTGGGCCTGCTGGTAGTAGTACTCAGCCTCCTGGGGACGCTGGGTCCGCTCGCAGAGGGCGCCCAGTTCCTGAAAGGCCGGCATATAGCCCTGCTCCAGGCGCACCACCTCCTTGAACGAGGCCTCGGCCGCGGCGAATTCCTGCTGCGCCACGTGCGCCAGCCCTTTGGCGAAGAACAGGTCCTCGTCCCCTGGGCGGTACTGCAGGGATTTGGCGAAGCATTCCAGCGCCTGCGCAGCCTGCCTGGCCTGCAGGTGGTTGAGCCCCTGGCGGTAGTAGGCGCGGCCCAGGGCCGCGGCCCCCCCCGCATGGAGCGCATCGGCCTGCAGGACCTTTTCCAGGTGGGAGATGGCCAGCTTGAAATCGCCGGCCCGGTAATAGGCCACTCCCAGGTCGTAGCGCACGCCCTCTCGATCGGGGTCCAGTTCCAGGGCCCGTTCCAGGTGCACCAGGCCCTCCGCTGCCAGGCCCATACGGCACAGCAGGGTCCCCAGCCCCACCCTGGCCTCCACCATGGCCGAGTCCTGGCGCAGCGCCTCTTGGTAGTGGGCCCTGGCCTCGGGGAATTGTCCCTGGGCCTGGAGCACCACCGCCAGGTTGCTGTGGGCCGCAGCCAGCCTGGGCTGCAGTTCCACGGCCTTGCGCAACTCGTCCCCTGCCCTGGCCACCTGGCCGTCGGCGTAGTAGGCGTTGCCCAGCAGCACCCGCAACTGGGCATTGTCGGGATTCATCAGGACCCGGGTGTAGTAATAGCGGATGCGTTCCTTGCTCCAGATCCGGTACCCCTCGCGGACCCCGCCCTCCTCAGCCCTGGCGTCCTGCCAGCAACACAGCATCAGCCCCAGCGCCACGATCAGTTTCATGGCTGGAATTTCTGCACGCGGTTGTTGAAGGTGTCGGCCACGTAGATGTACCCTTCCTGGTCGCGGGCGATGCCCCCGGCCACCACCCGGCGCCGGGCGGTCCGGCCACTGGCCATGTCCTCGATCACCTCTGCTTCTCCGGCAAAGCGGAACGCTCCCGCCCCCCCTCCTTCCCTGCCCCAACTGGTGAGGTACTGGTCGCGGCGGAAGACCTCGATGCGGCTCTGGCCGGCATTGACAATGAACACCCGGTCCAGGGCCTCGTCCACGGCAAAATCGCTGGGCCGCTTCAGCACGCCCCTGCCGTGCTCCTGTGCGGACAGGGGCTCCCGGCCCACCGACCACTGCGCTTCCCGGCGTTCCGGGCCCTCGTAGACCATCAGCCTGGGCGCCTGCCAGCCCATCTCCAGATAATTGACTGGTTCGACCAGCAGGGCGAAGCGGCCCCCCCAGAAACGCAGGCCGGAGATCAGCAGGGGCGGCACCGCGTACTCGGCCACCAGTTCGCCTCCGGTGTCGAACTGGTGGAGGCGGTCGATGCTCTCGATATAGATCAGGTCCCCCGGGCCCACGGCCAGGTGGCGGGCGAAGAGGCCGCTCAGGGTGCGGGTCCACAACTGGCGCCCCTGGGCATCGAACTTGGCCCACCAGGCGCTGGGGGCCCGCCCCTCTTCCAGGAGGTTGTAGGCCACGTACAAGGCTCCCTGGCTGTCGAAGGCCAGGGGCACGGCGTCTAGGACCCCTGTCTCCAGGCAGGCCAGCGGGCCCTCCGCAAAGGTCCAACTCCCCAGAGGCCGACCGCTCGGGTCAAAGCGCTCCACCCGGCCGGCACCGGCGCCCGCCACGGCAATATCCCCCTGGGCGTCCACGGCCAGGCGGGTGGGCAGGAAACCCTCCGGCAGCGGCCAGGATGCGGCATGGCGGTGGATGCCGCCCTCCACTGCCGCGCTGGTCAGGGAATGCCGGACCTTCCCCTTCCTGCCAAAGCGGGCCGCGATGCGGTACTGGTAGGGCAGATCAGCCTGCAATCCCTCGTCGCTCCAGGCCGTGTCCTGGGCAGCGCTCAACCGGGCCAGCACCGCGTACTCCCCGCCCTCGCCGGCGGTGCGCTGCACCTCGTACCCGAGAAAGTCCCGTCCCGCCGCCAGCCCCCAACGCAGGCGGGCCGCCGCTGTCCCGCTGTCGAATTCCACCCTCAGCAGCGGCGGTGCAGGCGGAGGCCCCGCCGCTCTGCCACCCAGGGCGCAGGAACACAGCAGCAGGCCCAGGCCGAGCAGGACGCGGTGCAGCATCCGGGCATCCTGCTCTCTCATCGCCTCTCCCCTCACGCCTGGAAACCCTCCGGGCCGGACCCAAAAACAGAAGCACCCGCGCCGATCATGGGCGCGAGTGCTTGTAGTACCCGGTATTTTTTTGGTGCCGAAGCGGGGACTCGAACCCCGACGCCCGAAGGCACTGCCCCCTCAATCCCTCCTGGCCCACCTTCGCAACTTCCTACCACGTAACAATCTACGAAGCAAGCCATTGTTCTCTCAAAAGATACTGTTTTACTCTCTCTCAATCAAGATAAACCCACTTTAACCGGCTGGTATGAGCCGATGGACACTTTTACGACACCTCACACCTCTT
>JACPJE010000108.1 GCA_016187725.1 Candidatus Latescibacterota bacterium | reverse complement strand
TCCTGGGTCAACGGCAAGAGCATGGCCAAATGCACCACCCGTGCCACGGTCTCTTCGGCGCATTCCTACATCAAGAGCAACAGTCTGGGCTTCCGCTGCGCCCGCAGTTTGAAGTGAATGAAAGAGGCGCGTCGGTGAGCGACCCATTCCGGCCTTTTCCAAGGCGCGTCCCGCAGCACCCCAACGTATGGGGTGCTGCGTAAGATGCGCTGCACACCCCCAAGACCCTTCCCCCGCAGCACCATCTATATGGTGCTGCACCACGCGGACTTCCCCTCCCGGCCTCTCCCCGGAAAAGGCCTCCAGGGTCATCTCCCCGCCGCTTTGTCGGTGTTTTTTCTTTTATTGGTTCCCTTTTCTCTCTGGGCCCAACCCCGTTTTGTCGTTCTTCGACTACGACCAGGATGGCCGGCTGGACCTCTATGTGGTCAATGGCTCCACCTTTGAGCAGTACAAAAACCACGCGGGCCCGGGCAATGCCCTGTACCGCAACCGGGGCGACGGGACCTTTGCCGAGGTGACAGATAAGGCCGGGGTGCGGCAGGGCGGCTGGGGGCTGGGAGCGGCGGTGGGCGACGTGGACAACGACGGACGCGCCGACCTGTACGTGACCAACTACGGGCCCAATACCCTCTATCACAACCAGGGCGACGGCACCTTTGAGGATCTGAGCGCCCGGGCCGGAGTAGGGGGCGACGCGTACAGCGCCAGCGCCGCCTTCTTCGACGCGGACAACGACGGGGACCTGGACCTGTACGTGGCCAATTACGTGCAGTTCGACATCGATTCGGTGCCAGCCGACTCCTCGCTGGACGAGCCCTGCGTGTACCTGGGCGGTTTGCGGGTCTACTGCGGGCCCCAGGGCATGGAAGGGGCCGCCGATGTGCTCTACCGCAACGAGGGGGAAGGGCGTTTCACCGACGTGAGTGCCAGTGCCGGGATCAGCGGTCCGGCCAGCGAGTACTACGGCCTGGGGGTGATGCCAGAGGATTACGACGACGACGGGGACGTGGACATATTTGTGGCTAATGACGAGACCCCCAACGCCCTGTTCCGCAACGAGGGCAATGGCCGCTTCGCCGAGGTGGCGGTGCAGGCCGGGGCGGCGTACAGCGGCGAGGGCGACACCCAGGCGGGCATGGGGGTGGACGCGGCCGACTGGGATGACGACGGGGACGTGGATCTGTATGTGACCAACTTCTACCGCGAGCCCAACACCCTGTACCTCAACGAGGGCCAGGGCAGCTTTGCCGATTTCACTGCGGCAGCCGGGTTGGCGGCGCCCACCCTGGACTTTCTGGGCTGGGGGACCAAGTTCTTCGACTGGGACAACGACGGGGACCTGGATCTCTTTGTGGTCAATGGGCACGTGTACCCGCAGGTGGCACGGGGCGAGACCGGCATCGCCTACGCCCAGCGCAACCAGCTCTTCGTCAACGAGGGAGGTGGGCGCTTTGCAGAGGCAGAGGGCGGTCCGGGCATGCAGCAGCCCAGGGTGGGCCGGGGCGCGGCCTTTGGCGACTACGACGACGACGGGGACGTGGACGTCTTTGTGAACAACCTGGGCCAGGAGCCCGCGCTCTTGCGCAACGAGGGCGGGAATGCTCAGCACTGGCTGCGGGTGCAGGTGGAGGGCGGCGGGGGGATCAACCGCGACGGGGTGGGGACCCGGGTGCGGGTACACACGGCAGCGGGGACGCAGCAGCGCACCATCGGAGGGGCCGGCAGCTATTTGTCCTACAGCGATCCCCGCGCCCATTTCGGCCTTGGGCAGGCAGAGCGGGCACAGGTGGAGATCCGCTGGCCAGACGGCAGGGTGGAGCGCATCGGGGAAGTGCCGGCTGACCGGCTGCTGGTGGTGCGCCGGGGCCGGGGGTTCGAGGTGCGGGAATTGGGCGGGCCCTGAAGGGCACCCCCTCACCACCCCAGCGCGTATCCGTCGCGCCGGGGATCGGCTCCGCCCATGAAGGAACCCGTCTGGGCATCCACCATGATGCCCTGGCCCCCGCCCACCACATAGGACCACTCGCCCAGGCGGTTGAGCTGGTGGCCCCGCCCTTCCAGGTCGGCCAGCACCGCTGCCGGGATGCGGGTCTCGGCGTCCACGTGCAGCCCGGTGGTGGCCTTGACCCTGGGAGCCTCGATGGCGGCCTGCACGTTCATGCCGTGGTCCAGCACGTTCATGATCATCTGCGGGGTCGTCTGCAAGATGCCGTAGCTGCCCGGCGTGCCGATGAGCAGGCGCAAGCCCTGGCTGTCCCAGACCTGGGTGGGGGACATACACATCTCGTTCTTCTTGGCCGGGCCGATGGCGTTGGGGCTGTCCGGTTCCAGGTCGAACCAGCGCATGAAGTTGTTGAGGGCCACCCCAGTGCCCGGCACCACCATGGCCGAGCCGAAGCCGCTGCCCAGGCTCTGGGTGACAGCCACGGCATTGCCCTCGGCGTCGATGGCGCTGAAGTGGGTGGTGCACTCGTTCTTGCCCCGCACCTGCTCCCAGGCGCGCGGGTCGCCGGCCAGGTACTCGTCGGGCTGGGTGTGGGGGGTGAAGCGCTCGGTCTGCCCGGGCTGGGCCCGCCTGCCGATCAGGCTGCGGCGCTGGGCGGCGTACTCGGGGGCCAGCAGGCCGGCCAGGGGCGAGTCGTGGATGGCGGCGTAGGCGATGCGGTCAGCCCCGGACAGCTTGGCCGCCTCGAGAAAGAGGTGCAGGACTTCGGCGCTGTTGTGGCCCAGCGCGCCCAGCTCGAAGCCCTCGAGGATCTTGAGGGTGAGCAGGTACTGGATGCCCTGGCAGGGCAGGGGCGGGACGAAGATCCTGTAGCCCCGATAGGTGATGTGGATGGGGTCGAGCCAGGCCGGGGCAAAGGCGGCCAGATCCGCCGCGCTGAGCAGGCCGCCCGTCTCCTGCATATAGCGGACGGTGCGCTGGGCGATCTCCCCGCGGTAGAAGACCTCGGCCCCTCCCTCGGCCACCAGGCGGAAGGTGCGGGCCAATTCCGGCTGGCGCAGCACCTGGCCGGGCAGAGGGGCCTGGCCCTGGTGCAGATAGGTGGCCGCGCCGGTGGGATACTTGAGCAGGTCGGCCACGTTGGTCTCGATGAAGTGCGAGTTCTTCACCGTGAGGGCAAATCCCTGCTCGGCGTATTCGATGGCCGGGGCGAAGACTGCCGCCCGGTCCAGGCGGCCGTAGCGCCGCAGGGCCTCCAGCCAGCCGCCGCAGGCCCCCGGCACCAGGGGCGAGAGCGGGCCGCGGTCCTGTTTGGCCGGATTGTCGTAGAGTTTCAGTTCGGCGGTCTGCGGGGTCAGGCCCACGTAGTCGAGGATCTGGTGCTGGCGCGCGGCAGCGCTGTAGATCTGCATGTACCCCACCCCGCCGAGGCCAGACATATAGGGCTCGACCACGTTGAGGGCCGCGGCCGTGGCTACGGCCGCGTCGGCGGCGTTGCCGCCCTGCATGAGGATGCGCAGGCCGGCCAGGGAGGCCAGGGGATGGGCCGAGGCGACCATGCCGCGCCGGCCAGTGGCAGTGCTGCGGTGGACCGGACCGGCAGAGGAGAAGGCCATTGGACAGAACTCCTTTCGCAGGTTAGTTTCTCAAAAATCATAGGCCAGTGCCCAGGAGCCGTCAAGAAAAGGAGAGGGAGATGCCCGAGCGGATAGTGGACCTGCGCAGCGACACGGTCACCAAGCCCACCGAGGAAATGCTGGAGGCCATGCGGTGCGCCCCCGTGGGAGACGATGTGTACGGAGAAGATCCCACGGTCAAGGCCCTCGAGGAACTGGCCGCCGCGCGCCTGGGCATGGAGGCGGCCCTCTTTGTGCCCAGCGGCACCATGGGCAACACCTGCGCCCTCCTGGCCCACACCCACAACGGCGAGGAGATGATCGCCGAGGAGCTGGCCCACATCTACAACTGGGAGGCGGGCAACTACGCCAGCCTGGCCGGCCTGTCGTTGCGCCCGGTCCGGGGCGAAAACGGCGTTTTCACCCCCGCCCAGCTGGAAGCGGTGCTGCGCCCGGACAATCCCCACTTCGCCCGCCAGACCCTGCTCTGCCTGGAAAACACCCACAACAACGCCGCCGGCGCGGTGTGGGCCCCGGCTCAGATGGCAGAGGTCTCCTCCCTGGCGCGTGAGCACGGCCTGGCCGTGCACCTGGACGGGGCGCGCATCTTCAACGCGGCCGTGGCCCTGGGGGTGGATGTCAGAGATTTCAGCCGGCACGTGGATTCGGTGATGTTCTGCGTGTCCAAGGGGCTGAGCGCGCCAGTGGGCTCGCTGCTGTGCGGCAGTCGGGACTTGGTCGGGCGGGCCTACCGGGCGCGCAAGCGGCTGGGGGGAGCCATGCGCCAGGCCGGGGTGATCGCCGCCGCCGGCATCGTGGCCATCGAAAAGATGACGGCCCGGCTGGCCGAAGACCACGCCAATGCCCGCCGGCTCTGCGAGGGGTTGAGCGCCATCCCGGGCTTTGTCGCCCGGCAGGCTCCAGTGCCCACCAACATCCTGATGGTGGACGTGGGCGGCCTGGGATGGACCTCGGACGAACTGATTGCGCGCTGGAAGGCGGTCGGGGTATTGTGCAATCGCCGTCCGCCCTCGGGGGCGCGGCTGGTGACCCACCGCCATATCAGCGCGGCGGACGTGGACTACGCCCTGGAAGCCACCCGCGAAATGGTGGGGAAAGCGGATTGATGACCAAGCTCTCCTCGCTCCTCGCCCTGATCCTGGCCGGCCTCATGCTGCTGTCGGTGAGCCTCTTCGATCCAGCGGCGATCTCCGGCTGGATCGAGGGCCTGGTGGGGCTGCATCCCCTCCAGGAGCGGGCCGAAGCCCCCCCGGATTTACAGGTGCAGAGCGCGCTGGCGACCATCACCCCGCAAAAGCTCGAGCAGCATTTGCGCGCCTTCACCTCCCATTCTTCGCGGATCGCCGGTTATCCGGGAGCCCGCCACGCCGCCGCATACATCGAGGAACAGTTCCGCAGCCTGGGCCTGGAGCAGGTGCGCAGCGAGACCTTCTCCCTGCCGGTGCCGGTGGACCGGGGCGGGAAGGTCCGCATCATCGAAACCGGGCAGGAATTCCCCATCTACGGTCTGTGGCCCAACCACGTGCGCACCCCCACGCTGCCGGCGGGGGGCATCGAGGGCCACCTGATCGACGCCGGCGAGGGCCGCCTGAGCGAGCTGGACGGCCAGCAGGTGGAAGGCAGCGTGGTGCTGATGGACTTTGCCTGCGAAGACCGCTACCTCGACGCGCGCATGCTGGGAGCGCAGGCCATCCTCTTCTGTGACCAGGGCCAGGCCACCCGCAGCGAGGCTGAGGAGAAGTTCCTCCAGGTGCCGGTGGACATCCCCCGCTTCTGGATCGAACCAGAGGCCGCTGCCGCGCTGCGGGTCCAAGCCGGCAAGGGAGCGGTACACCTCGAATCGCGCATGGACTGGGAGGAGGTGGAGGCCCGCAACCTCATCGGCGTTCTCCCCGGCCTCGACCAAGCCATGCCCCTGGGCCAGCGCCAGCAGCAGCAGGTGTGGAAGGATCAGGTCATCGTGCTCCACGCCTACTACGACGCGGTCTCGGTGGTGCCGGCCCTGGCCCCCGGCGCCGAGAGCGCCACCGGCATCGCCGCCCTTTTGGAGATCGCCCGGCTGCTCAAAGAGCAGGGCACCCGCTACACCGTGCTCTTTCTGGCCACTGCCGGCCACTTCGAGGGCCTGGCCGGCGTCAACGACTTCCTCTACCGCCACACCCGCAAAAGCAAATACTTCAGCGCCAGGATCGCCCCCCAGGATCGCCTCGACTTCCGGCTCTTCATCGGCCTGGACCTGTCCAGCCACAGCCCCACGGTGGCCAGCTTCGGCACCGGCACCTTCTACAACTCGGCCTGGGCCACCGACGATTACCAGAAAAACCTGATCGCCCATTACGCCACCCAGTTCGGCCGGTACAACCGGGAGGTCTTCGGCGATTCGAGCCGGTACCTGGACGCGGTGGCCCCGGCCAAGCGCACCTGGAAGAACTACATGCCCGTGCGCCTGGCCTTCGACAGCGAGGCCGTCACCTTTGTGGGCAAGGAGGCCCTGGCCTTTGCCACTCCCAACCAGGTACGCGAGCGGGTGGACACCCCCCACGACCGGCTGGAGTTCGTGGACCTGGAAGGACTGGCCGCCCAGACCCGCACCCTGGGCGGGCTGCTGCTCAAGGCCGCCTCGGCCCCCGATTTCTTCAACGACACCAAGCTCGAATTACAAGATTGGGGCCACAGCCTCGAAGGGCACGTGTACTGGTTCGACCGCAAGGTGAACTTCGCCGTGCCCAAGTCCCCGGTCTCCGGAGCGCTGGTGACCTATGTGCAGCCGGGCCCCAACTCGGTGGGAGGAGTGCGCACCCTGATCGCCACCTACACCGGGCGCGAAGGGGCCGAGCGCGGGCATTTCAAATTCCCCATCATGCGCAACCGGCTCAGCAACCGCATCCAGGCCTTTGAGCTGGATGATGAGGGCCGCGTCGTCTCGGCCCCGGACCTGGGGGAGGAGGGGGACAAGACCTACCCGGGATTACAGGGGTACGGCTGGTGGGAGAACCGCATGCTGCAGGTGGTCTTCAGGTGCCAGGCCCTCAGTTTTCTGGAGGTAGTGGACCCGCGCTACCTGTCGGCCCTGGACCGCATCGCGGTGCTGGGCGGCAACGATGCCTCGCCCCGCTCCTTTGGGTACAGCTACGTGGAGAACCAGTCGGCCCAGGAGGACCGGGTGGTGCAGGCCGGCGTGGTCTTTGCCCAGCCGGGCACGAGGGTGAAGATCCTGGCCGGGGACGGGGCCTTTGGCAGCACCGGCGCCCTGGCCAATGTGCGCTATTTGTTGAGCAATGCCGACCCCCAGTTGCTGCGCCATCCGCTGGACCCCGAGGAAGCCGACATGGACGCAGTGGCCCGGGCCCAGGGCAAGGGGTACCCGGTCGAGGCGGCTTTCCTCTTCAAGCCCGCGCTGCTGGCAGCCCGGGATCTGTGGATCATCGATGACGCGCGCATGAAACAACTGGCCCGCTATGGCATC
>JACPJE010000107.1 GCA_016187725.1 Candidatus Latescibacterota bacterium | reverse complement strand
GCCCGGGTGCGGGTGGGCGCCACCCTTTTGTGCGATTCGGACCCGGACGAGGAGGAGCGGGAGTGCCGCACCAAGGCCGAGGCCTTCACCAACGCGGTGCTGGGGCTGGCGCCCCCGGCCCGGCCGAGCAGCGCGGCCCTGCAGGCCACTGGTGCCGGCAAGAAGGTGCTCTTCGTCGACAACCGCGACTCCTTTGTGCACACCTTGGGGGACTACGTGCGCCAGACCGGAGCCCAGGTCACCACCTTGCGGGCCGGCTTCCCCTACAGCCTGCTCGACGAGCTGAAACCGGATCTGGTCTTCATCTCGCCGGGGCCGGGCACCCCCGAGGAATTCGGCGTGCCCGAACTGGTGCGCCAGTGTGTGCAGCGCCAATTGCCGGTCTTTGGGGTGTGCCTGGGCCTGCAGGGCATGGTCGAGGCCTTTGGCGGCAAGTTGGGGGTACTCGGATACCCCATGCACGGCAAGAGTTCGGTGGTCGAGTGCGCCGGAGAGGGGTTCCTGGAGGGCTTCCCACCCCGCTTCGTGGCCGGCCGCTACCACTCCCTCTTCGCCGTGCCCGAAGCCCTGCCCGCCTGCCTCAAGGTGCGGGCCCGCACCGAGGAGGGGGTGATCATGGCCGTGGAACACGAGACTTACCCGGCAGCGGCGGTGCAGTTCCACCCCGAATCCATCCTCACCCTCAAGGAGGATCTGGGCCTCAAGCTCATCGCCCGGGTGATGGAAAGACTGGCAAAGGGAGGGAACGCTTGATCTGGTTCGGCGCATTGCCTACACTCTGAAACGCTTTTTCTCCCGGAGGATGGAGAGATGATCAAGGAAGCCATCCAGCAACTGATCGACCGCAAGGACCTGAGCCGCGAGGCCGCCCGGCAGGTCATGGACCAGATCATGAGCGGCCAGACCACCGACGCCCAGATCGCCGGCTTCCTGGTGGCCCTGCGCTGCAAGGGCGAGACCGCCGAGGAGATCGCCGGCTGCGCCGAGGCCATGCGCCAGAAGGCCACCCCCATCCACACCCGCCGCCAGCCCCTGATCGACACCTGCGGCACCGGCGGGGACGGGTCGGGCACCTTCAACATCTCCACCACCGTGGCCTTGGTAGCCGCCGGGGCCGGCCTGTGCGTGGCCAAGCACGGCAACCGGGCCATGTCCAGCCAGTGCGGTTCCGCAGACGTGCTCCAGGCCCTGGGCGTGAATGTGGAGATCAGCCCCGAGCAGGTGGGCGCCTGCCTCGACGAGGCCGGCATCGGCTTCCTCTTTGCGCCCAAGCTGCACGGGGCCATGAAACACGCCATCGGCCCGCGCCGCGAGCTGGGCACCCGCACCGTCTTCAATGCCCTGGGGCCCCTGACCAACCCGGCCGGGGCTCGCCGCCAGCTCATCGGCGTGTACAGCGGCAGCCTCACCCAGAAGCTGGCCCAGGTGCTCAAGACCCTGGGCTCGGAGCGGGCCCTGGTGGTCCACGGCAGCGACGGCCTGGACGAACTCACCCTCACCGGCCCCTCCCAGGTGGCCGAACTCAAAGAGGGCCAGGTCTCCACCTATGAGGTGCGCCCGGAGCAGTTCGGCCTCAAGACCGCCCCCGCCGCCGCCCTCAAGGGCGGCGATGCCCAGCACAACGCCCAGATCCTCAGCGCGGTGCTCAAGGGCGAGGAAGGGCCGAGGTGCGACATCGTGCTCCTCAACGCCGGGGCCGCCATCCTCGCCGGCGGCCTGGCCGCCGACCTAGGCGAGGGGATGGCGAAGGCGCGCGAGTCCATCGCCTCCGGCAAGGCGCTGCAGGCCCTGGAAGCCCTCAGGCAGGTGAGCAACCGGTGAATGGGCGCGACATCCTGCAGGAGATCGCCGAGTACAAGCGCGAGGTGGTGCTGCGCGACCAGCGCCAGCGCTCCCTGGCCGATCTGCGCCGCGCCGCCGATGACAGCCCGCCCCCCCTCGACTTTGCCGGCGCCCTGCGGGGGGAGGGCCTGGCCCTGATCGCCGAGATCAAGAAAGCCTCCCCTTCCAAGGGCCTCATCCGCGCTGACTTCGACCCCGAGCGCATCGCCGCCACCTATGCCGAAGCAGGGGCGCGGGCGCTTTCGGTGCTGACCGACGAGGCTTATTTTCAAGGGTGCGACGCCTATCTACAAACCGCCCGGCGGGTGGCCGGGCTGCCGACACTGCGCAAGGACTTCACCATCGACGCGTACCAGCTCTACCAGGCCCGGGTCCTGGGCGCTGACGCCATCTTGTTGATCGTGGCCCTGATGGACGGCAGCCAGTTGGAGGATTTCCTGGGCCTGGCCGCCGAATTGGGCCTGGCCGCCCTGGTGGAGGTGCACACCCGCCCCGAAGCCGAACGGGCCGCACAGGCAGGGGCCGGGCTGGTGGGGGTCAACAACCGCGACCTGAAGACCTTTGAGACCACCCTCGACACCACCTTTGCGCTCTTCCCCCTGCTGCCCGAGGGGTGCCTGAAGGTGAGCGAGAGCGGCATCCACACCCGGGCCGACGTGGAGCGCCTGCAGGAAGCCGGCGCCGACGCCATCCTGGTGGGCGAAGCCCTGATGTGCGAAAAAGATATCGGGGCGAAGGTGAGAGAATTGTTGGGGCGGGAATAATGGCCGTAGGAGCGATGCGCGAATCGCCCCTACGGGAGAAAATATGAAAAAGCGCGTTTTTTCGGGCATCAAGCCTTCGGGCACCCTGCACCTGGGCAACTACCTGGGGGCCATCCGCAACTGGGTGGCTGACCAGGACAGATGCGAAAACATCTTCTGCGTGGTGGACCAGCACGCCATCACCGTCGACTACGAGCCCGCCGCGCTGCGGCAGAGCGTGCGCGAGCTGGTGGGCCTGTACCTGGCCTGTGGCCTCGACCCCGAGCACTGCGCCCTCTTCGTGCAGTCCCACGTCCCCGAGCACACCGAACTGGCCTGGCTCTTCAACTGCATCACCCCCATGGGCTGGCTGCAGCGCATGACCCAGTTCAAGGAGAAGTCAGAAGAGCAACGCGAGCAGGTCAGCGCCGGGCTCTTCACCTATCCGGCGCTGATGGCCGCCGACATCCTGCTCTACCAGACCCATGAGGTGCCGGTGGGCGAGGACCAGAAGCAGCACGTGGAGCTGGCCCGCGACCTGGCCCAGCGCTTCAACCACCTCTTCGGCGAAACCTTTGTGCTACCCGAACCAGTGATCCGCAAGGTGGGGGCGCGGGTGATGGGCCTGGACGATCCCACCAAGAAGATGTCCAAGTCCACTGAAGGGGATGGCCACGGCATCGGGCTGCTCGACCCGCCGGCGCTGATCCGCAAGAAACTGAGCCGGGCCACCACCGACTCGCAGCGCCAGATCGTCTTCGACCCAGCGCGGCCCGGGGTCTTTAACTTGTTGACCATCTTCCAGGCTCTCTCCGGCCAGAGCCGGGAAGAGATCGAGGCCCACTTTGCCGGCAAGGGCTACGCCCAGCTCAAAGGGGATCTGGCCGAACTGGTGATCGCCGCCCTCGAACCCATCCAGGCCCGCTACCACCAGATCACCAGCGCCCCCGAGTACATCGATCAGGTGTTGGCCCAGGGAGTGGTGCGGCTGCGTCCTCTGGTCGAATCCACCATGCTGCGGGTGCGGCAGGCCATGGGCCTGAGGTAGGAGCGGCATGGACTTGAGTGAATGGCGGGCCCGCATCGACGCACTGGATCAGCAACTGGTGGACCTGCTCAACCAGCGCATGCAGTACGTGCTGGAGATCGGCAAACTCAAGCGCGAAAACGGCAAACCAGTCCAGGACCTGGAGCGGGAACGGGCCATCCTCGAACAGCTCACCACCTACAATCAGGGACCGCTCAGCACCCAGGCCATCGAGGACCTCTTCACCCGCATCATGCAGGAAGCCCGCAACCTCGAAGAAGGGCAGGCCCAATAACCAAGGCGGAGGGGAGATGACCCTAGCGGGGTGGGCCGCGAGGGTTAGCGCAGCGGCAGGTGGGGGGTATTCCTTTAACCAAGAGTGGCCGGGAAGGGAAGGACGCGGGAGGAGGGGAGGGGAGAGCGGAGCCCTCAACGCCCCAACGTATGGGGCGTTGAGGGGGTTGGGCAGCGGGGTAGGGCTAGCGAGCAGGGTGGCAAGTCCGCGCCTTGGGAAAGGTCGGAGTGGGTCGCTCCCCGACGCCCCAGCGTCACGATGACCAACCACTAACATTCTGGAGGCCCTAGTCTTCTTCAAGCGCATCGCCATCGTCGGAGTGGGGCTGATCGGCGGCTCCCTGGGCCTGGCCCTCAAGCGGCTGGGACACCAGGCCCGCCTGGTGGGGGTCAGCCGGCCCGCGACCATCGCCCAGGCCCTCGAACTGGGAGTCATCGATGAAGGCTGGGACTACCCGCAACTGGCCAGCGCCCTGCAGGGGGCGGACCTGGTCCTGCTGTGCACCCCCATCCAGCGCATCCTCTCCCTGCTCGAAGAGGTGGGCCGCTGCGCCGCCCCGGGGGCCCTGATCAGCGACGTGGGCAGCACCAAGCGCCGCATCGCCGCCCAGGCCGCCGCCCAGCTGCGCCCTGATCTGTATTTTGTCGGGGGCCATCCCATGGCCGGCTCCGAAAAGGCCGGGGTCAGCGCGGCCGACCCCTTCCTCTTCCAGAACGCCATCTACATCCTGGTGCCCGGCGCGGCAGTGCCCGCCCCGCTCTACGGAGGCCTGGTGCAACTGCTCAAGGAGGTGGGCGCCAAGGTGCTGGAACTCGATGCCGAAACCCACGACGAAGTGGTGGCCGCCATCAGCCATCTGCCGCAGATGATGGCCACTTCGCTGGTGGAGATGGTGGGCAGGCTCCACGAGGAGAAGGGCTATTTCCTGACCCTGGCGGCCGGCGGCTTCCGCGACCTGACCCGCATCGCCTCCAGCCCGTACGCGCCGGTGTGGGAGGATATCTGCCGCACCAATGCCGACCAGATAGGCCGGATGATCGACCAGTACATCGCCCTTCTTCAAGATATGCGCAACCGGATCGCCGACCCGAGCCTGGGGCAGGATTTCGCCTTTGCCAACCGCACCCGCAACCGCATCCCGCGCGATGCCAAGGGTTTCATCCACACCCTCTTCGAGATCCTGGTGGTGGCCGAGGACAAGCCCGGAGTGATCGGCCAGATCGCCCAGGCCCTGGCGCAGGAAAAGATCAACATCAACGACATCGAGGTGATGAAGGTGAGGGAAGGAGAGGGCGGCACCCTGCGCCTGGGATTCGACAGCCAGCCGGCCGCCGATCGCGCCCTTGAGGTGCTGGCCGGCCTGGGATACCAGGCCAGGAGGCGCTGACATGGAGCGCATCGTGCGCCCGGCGCGCAAGCTGGTGGGCGAAGCTGCGGTCCCCGGCGAACTGGAGAGCGCCTCCCAGGCCCTGGTGCTGGCCGCCCTGGCCCAGGGGGAAAGCCGCATCCGCAATGCGCCGCCCTCCTGCCGGCGGCTGGTGGGGTTGCTGCGCGATTTGGGCGTCCCCATCGCCGAGGAGCAGGAGGTGCTGGTGGTCCGGGGCCAAGGGCAGCGCGGTTTCAGTGCCCCCTGCGATATAGTGAGCCTGGAGGGCCTGGGCGAGGAGGCCCTGTGCTTGCTGGCCCTGCTCTGCGCTCAGGAGTTTTCCTCCCGCGTCCGCCTGGGCGCGGCGCAGGAGGAGGGCCGGCAGCTGCTGGCCCTCCTCGCCCAGGCAGGGGTGGAGGCTCGCAGCGAAGAGGCGGATCTGTGGGTGCTGGGGGGCGGGCCGCCCCTGCAGCCGGCCACCTATGTGGCGGCCGACCTGGAGCCCGGACTCAAGCTGGCCCTGCTGGTGGCCGGGCTCTACACCCAGGGCGCCACCATCCTGCGCGAACCGCTCAAAGCCGGCGAAAGGGTGGAGCGCCCCCTGCGCCAGTGGGGCATCGAGGTAATGCGCCGCCGGCAGGACGGCGAATGGGCCCTCTCCATCGAGGGCGGACAGACCCTGCAGCCGCGCGAGCTGGAGATCGCCGGAGACCTGCCCCTGGCCCTGCCCCTGGTGGTGGCGGCCCTGGGGCTGCGGCGCTCGGAGCTGCGCCTGCGCCGGCTGGCCCTCCGCCCGAGGCGGCGTTTCTTTCTGGATCTGCTGCGCCAGCTGGGCGCCCCCCTCATCCTGGAAGAGAACGAAGACGGCACCACCGATCTGCTGGTGCGCTCGGGCAAACTCAAGCCCACCCGCATCGCCGAAGGACGCGCCGAGAAGCTCTTGGACCAGGTGCCGCTGCTGGCGGTGATGGCCACCCAGATCGAGGGAGAATTCCTCATCCGCGACGTGCAGGCCCTGCGTCAGATCCAGCCCGACTACCTGGCCCACCTGGTCCGGCAGTTGCGCCTCCTCGAGGCCAAGGTGGGGGAATTCCCCGAGGGCCTGGTCGTCGAGGGCGGGTACCCGCTCAGGGGCGCAACCATCGACACCCGCGGGGACGCCGGCCTGAGCTTTGCCTTTGCCGTGGCCGGGCTGTGGGCCGAGGCCGAGTTGACCCTTGCAGACACCCAGGGTCTGGAGGAGGTCTTCCCGGCTTTCTTCACCACCCTCGAAAAACTCCAGGAGCGGAGAAAATGAGAGGACTGATCCGGTTGTGCGCATTGGCCGCCGTGGTGTTCGCCGGCGGAGTGGTGCTGATCCGCCTGCGCTACGGGGCCTCCTGGCGCGAGAGTCTGGGCATTGCCGAACAGTTCGTCGAGGACCTTTTGCCCTGACATGAGGCCCCTGCAGATCAGCGGCAAGACCCGGGTGCTGGGTGTCATCGGCCATCCTGTGGAGCACACCTCCTCGCCGGCCATGCACAACGCCGCCCTGCAGGCCCTGGGCCTGGACTATGTGTACACCGCTTTTGGGGTGCGGCCCGAAGTGCTGGGCCAGGCCATTGCCGGGATGCGCGCCCTCCAGCTCCGCGGCCTCAATGTGACCGTGCCCCACAAGGTGGGGGTGATGGCCCTGCTCGACGAGCTTTCCCCCGAGGCCCAGGCCATCGGCGCGGTGAACACCATCGACCACCGCCAGGGCCGCCTGATCGGGCACAACACCGATGCCTTTGGCGTGATGGAGAGCCTGCGGCTGGACGGGGGCCTGGAAACCCTTCCCCCCCGGGTGGCGCTGCTGGGGGCCGGCGGGGCGGCGCGGGCCATCCTCTATGGCCTGCTCCAGCGCCCCGAGGTGGAGCACGTCGCCCTGCTCAACCGCACCCCCGAAAAAGCAACGACCCTGGCCGTTGCCCTCGACCCGGAGGCCCGGCGGGTACGGCCGGGCACCCTGGACGAGTGGGCCGGAGATCTGCTGGGCCAGGCCGGCCTGCTGATCAACGCCACCGCCATCGGCATGTACCCCCACCCGCAGGCCTCCCCGCTGCCAGACCCTGCCTGCCTGCACACAGGGATGGTGGTGCTGGACATCGTCTACAATCCGCTGGAGACCCTGCTCCTGCGCCAGGCCAGGCAGGCAGGCGCCCGGGTGGTGGACGGCCTGGGCATGCTGGCCCGCCAGGGGGCGCGGGCCTTTGCCATCTGGACCGGAGTGGAACCCCCGGTCGAGGTGATGCGGGCTGCGGCCCTAGAGCGCCTGGGCAAACCCTCCATCTGAAACCCAGCCGCCGCCTGCTCCATTCATCTCTCATCGGATAACCTGGGCATGGTGAGCGCCACCTGCAGCTTTGCCCCCGACTTCTTCCTGATCTGGGGCAACACCCGCACCTTCTCGTGGGAGCCCTACCTGGAGCGCACCCGGGGGGGCAGCCAGGAGCACGCCTGGTCCATCGACTGCGATTTCTGCGGGAAGGTGTTTGACTTAGTCCGCTGATTAGTCTATATTGAGCACCACGAGGGAAAGCAGATGCCCACCCAGGTAAATATCCACGCCGCCAAGACCCATTTTTCCCAACTGCTCGACCGGGTGAGCAGTGGCGAAGAGATCGTCATCGCCAAGGCTGGCAAACCCATCGCCCGCCTGGTGCCTCTTGAGAGCCGCAAGCACCAGCGCCAGCCGGGAAGTGCCAAGGGCAAGATCTCCATCGCTGAGGACTTCAACGCCCCCTTGCCGGCAGAGGTGCTACAGGCCTTCGAGGCATGAACATCCTGCTGGACACCCATGCCTTTCTGTGGTGGATAGACGACTCCCCCCGCCTCTCCGCGACTGCCCGCAAACTCATGGGCAATACCCGGAACCAGATACTTCTCAGCGCCGTATCGGGGTGGGAGATTGCCATCAAGGTCGCCTTGGGCAAGTTGACCCTGCCTAAAAACCCTGACCGGTTTGTCCCTGAACAGCTCAAGAAGAATGGCTTTCTCTCTGCATCACCGCGATCCTTTTGACCGGCTGCTGATCGCCCAGGCCGTGCTGGAACATATCCCGATCCTCACCGCAGACGAGCAGTTCCGCCGCTACAAAGCCGAAGTGCTCTGGTAGATTTTCGCCTCCTGATTCATCCGCCTCCAGAACCGAGGTCAGGCGGCGCGCCGGCGTATACCCTCTGGTCATGATTGCGTATACCCACCTGCCAGACTATTATCTATCTGTCTTACTGCTATCGATTTAACTGAAGAGGACACCCCTATTCATGACCTTGCGCAATATGCTCGAAACCCGGCTGGCCCAGGCCCTGCAGGCAGCCGGCGCCCCCCCCGACGCCCCGCCCATGCTGGGCCCGGCCACCCGGCCCGAGTTCGGCGACTACCAGGGCAACGGGGTGATGGGGGCCGCCAAGAAGATGGGGCTCAAGCCGCGGCAGCTGGCCGAGCAGGTGAAGGCCGCCCTGGACCTGGGGGACATCGCCGAAAGGGTGGAGATCGCCGGCCCGGGCTTCATCAACATCACCCTGAAAAACGAGTGGTTGTCCGCTTACCTGGGCCAGGTACTGGCCGATGGACGCCTGGGGGTGGCCCCTGCGGCCGCGCCGCAGACTGTGGTGGTGGATTACTCGCATCCCAACCTGGCCAAGGAGATGCACGTCGGCCACCTGCGCAGCACCGCCATCGGCGACGCCCTGGTCCGCATCCTGGAGTTTCTGGGGCACCGGGTCATCCGGCACAACCACGTGGGTGACTGGGGCACCCAGTTCGGCATGCTCATCGCTTACCTCGATCATCTGGGGCGGGAGGGCGGGGCGGACCTGTCGGGCGAACTGGCCGACCTGGAGGAGTTCTACCGGGCGGCCAAGCAGCGCTTCGACGAGGACGAGGACTTCGCCCGCACTGCCCGCGAGTACGTGGTCAGGCTGCAGGGGGGCGACGCCCATTGCCGGCAGGTGTGGCAGCGCTTCATCGACGAGTCGCTGCGGCACTGCGAGCAGGTGTACGCGCGGCTGGGGATCACGCTGAAGCGCGAGGACGTGCGCGCGGAGAGCGCGTACAACGACGACCTGCCCCAGGTGATCGCCGACCTGCAAGCAAAGGGACTCCTGCGGGAATCCCAGGGAGCCCGGTGCGTCTTCCTCGAAGAATTCAAGAACAAAGAGGGCGAGATCACCCCGGTGCTGGTGCAGAAGTCCGACGGCGCTTACCTCTACGCCACCACCGACCTGGCCGCGGTGCGCTATCGGGCCGTCGAACTGAAGGCCGACCGTGTGCTCTACATCGTGGACGCGCGGCAGTCTTTCCACCTGCGGCAGATCTTTGCCGTGGCGCGCGCCGCCGGCTTCGCCCCGGCACACTGCGCCCTGGAGCACCATCCCTTCGGCACCATCCTCGGCAAGGGCGGCAAGCCCTTCCGCACGCGTGAAGGCGGCGTTGTCAAGCTGATGGCCGTGCTGGAAGAGGCCGAGGAGCGGGCTTTGGCGCTGGTCTCCGAGAAGAGTCCAGAGCTGCCCGAGGCAGAGCGTCGGCACATCGCCCGGGTGGTGGGCATCGGCAGCGTCAAGTACGCGGACCTCTCCCTCAACCGCACCACCGATTATATCTTCGACTGGGACAAGATGCTGGCCCTGGACGGCAACACCGCCCCCTATCTGCAGTACTCCTACGCGCGGGTGCAGAGCATCTTCCGCAAAGGCGAGCTGGAAACCCTCGATCCGCAGGCCCGGCTGCTCATCGCCGAACCGGCTGAGAAGCCCCTGGCCCTCAAACTGGCCCAATTCGCCGAGACCCTCGAAGGGGTGGCCAGAGAGTGCCTGCCCAATTTGTTGTGCAATTACCTGTACGAGCTGGCGGAAGCGTTTATGAGATTTTACGAATCCTGTCCGGTGCTCAAGGCCCAGGAACCCACCCGCAGCAGCCGGCTCCTGCTCTGCCAGGGCACGGCCCGCACCATCCGCACCGGCCTGGGCCTGCTGGGCATCGAGACTGTTGAACGGATGTAGGAGCGGCGAGATGACCCAGAAAAAACTAGTGTGCGACACCTGCGGCAAGGAGGTCGAGCACTTGCGCCGGGACGTGGTGGACGAGGGGTACAATGCCCTCAACAAGCCCCCTCTGTGGAACTGCGAGGAATGCTACGAGAAGAAGCGCGCCAAGCGGCAGGAACAGCAGTCCCGGTGAAGGGCCCGGTCTTTCTCACCGGGTTCATGGGCACCGGCAAGACCAAGATCGGCCGGCTCCTGGCCCTGCGCCTGGGCCGCGTCTTTGTCGACACCGACCACCTGATCGAGGAGCGGGCCGGCCTGAGTATCCCCCAGATCTTCGCCACCCAGGGGGAGGCGCAGTTCCGCCAATTGGAGCACCAGTGCCTGGCCGAGGCGGCCGCCCGCCCGGAGGTGGTGATCGCCCTGGGCGGGGGGGCCATCACCCAGGAGCGCAACTGGGAACTGATCGGCCGGACCGGCGGGGTGGTGGTCTGCCTGCAGGCCTCGGTGGACACCATCCTCGAACGGGTCAGCCGCAAGGAGGACCGGCCCCTGCTGGCCGGCCTGAGTTCTCTGGAGAAGCGCGTCGCGATCGAGCGCCTGCTGGCCGAGCGCGCCTCCTTCTACCACCGCGCCGACATTCAGTTTCCAACCAGCGACCAAGTGGACCCCGAGACCACCGCTGCCCGCCTGGCCCAAACCCTGGAGCAGTGGGATGCAGACCATCGCCGTGGCCCTTGAGCACCGCCCCTATGCCATCCACGTGGGACACGGCATCCTGCCACGCCTGGGGGAGTTGTGCCGGGCCGCCGGCCTGGGCCGGCAGGTGGCGCTGATCACCGACCACACGGTGGCCGGCCTCCACCTGGGACCGGCGGCCACCGGGTTGCGGGAAGCTGGCTTCAAGGTGACTGAGGTGCTCTTCGCCGGCACCGACAGCGCCAAGAACCTGCGCACCGCCGAGGAGATCTTCGGCCAGCTGATCCGGGCCGGCCTGGACCGCAAGGCCTGGGTCCTGGCCCTGGGCGGGGGCGTGGTGGGGGATCTGGCTGGTTTTGTGGCCGCTACCTTCCTGCGCGGTATCCCCTTTGTCCAGGTGCCCACCACCATCGTGGCCCAGGTGGACGCCAGCATCGGCGGCAAGACCGGGGTCAACCACGCGCTGGGCAAGAACCTGATCGGCGCCTTCCACCAGCCCCGTCTGGTGTGCATCGACACGGCGCTCCTGCACACCCTGCCGCGCCGCGAGTTGGTGGCCGGCCTGGCCGAGGTGGTCAAACACGCCCTGATCCGCGACGCAGCGCTCTTCGCCTTTCTGGAGAAGAACATCGAAAAGGCGGCCAGCTTGGAACTCGCCCCCGACCAGCTGGACTGGCTCATCGCCGCCAATGCTCGCATCAAGGCCGCGGTGGTGGTCGCCGACGAAAAGGAGAGCCAGCTGCGGGCCATCCTCAACTACGGCCACACCATCGGCCACGCCATCGAGTCGGCCAGCCAGTACGGGTACCTCCACGGCGAGGCCGTGATCCTGGGGATGATCGGGGCCGGGGAGATCGCCCTGCAGCGGGGGATGTGGCCCGCTGCCGAGCGGGAACGCCAGGATCAGCTGCTGGCGCGGCTGGGGGTGCCCCCGGGCCTGGGCCGGCTCAGCGCCGACCTCATCGCCGAGCGCACCCGCACCGACAAGAAACGCCTGGATGGCCGGCACCGCTTTGTCCTGGCCCGTTGCATCGGCCAGGTGGAGATCGTGGACGGGATCAGCGACGGGGAGGTGCGCGCCGCCGTCGAGTACGTACAGCGCCAACATCCGTGAAGATATGAGCCAGAGCAAGAAACATAAGGTCCACCTGGTCAACCTGGGCTGCCCCAAGAACCTGGTGGATTCGGAGAAGATGAGCGGCCTGCTCCAGGGCAATGGCTACGAGCTGACCGCAGACCCCCATCAGGCCGACGTGGTGGTGGTCAACACCTGCGGCTTCATCGGCCCGGCCAAGGAGGAGTCCATCCAGGCCATCCTCGAAGTCCACCGCCTCAAGGAGGAGGGCCGCGTCCGGGCGGTGATCGCCACTGGCTGCCTGGCCCAGCGCTACCAGCAAGAGTTGCAGATCGAGCTGCCCGAGGCCGACCAGATCCTGCCCCTGGCCGAGGAGGTCAACATCGCCGCCCACGTGGACCGCGCCCTGGGCACGAGCCGGACCACCTATATCCACAGCACCCCCAGGCTGCAACTGACCCCGCGCCACTGGGCTTATTTGCGCATCTCCGACGGCTGCGACCACCAATGCGCCTTCTGCGCCATCCCCGCCATCCGCGGCAAACACCACAGCGAACCGGTCGAGCAACTGGTGGAGGAAGCCCGGCGCCTGGCCGGGCAGGGGGTGCGCGAGCTGGTGCTGATCTCCCAGGACTCGGTGCGCTACGGGGCCGACCTGTACGGGCAGGCCCAGCTGGTGCCGCTCATGGAGGAGCTGGGGGCCATCGAGAGCATCGAGTGGCTGCGGCTGATGTACACCTATCCGGCCTTCTGGACCGAGGAGATGATCGCCCTCTTCGCCGGCCACCCCAGGGTCTGCGCGTACATCGACATGCCCCTGCAGCACATCTCCGACCCGGTGCTGCGGCGCATGAAGCGGGCCACCACCCGCCAGAAAACCCTGGATCTGTTGGACCACTTGCGCCAGCGCATCCCGGGCGTGGGCCTGCGCTCTTCGTTCATTGTCGGTTTTCCGGGGGAGAGCGAGGAGCAGTTCGAGGAGTTGCTGGAATTTGTGGCGCAGACCCGCTTCGACTACGCCACGGCCTTCATCTATTCACCCGAGGAAGGCACTGCGGCCCACGAATTGGACGGCGAGGTGGTAGTGGAGGTCAAGGCCGAGCGCTACCGCCGGCTCACCGAAGTGCAGGAGCGCATCTCCGGCGAACTCAACCACGGCCTGGTGGGCACCCGCCAGATAGTGCTGGTGGACGAGTGCACCCCCGAGGGCCAGTACCTGGGCCGCATGGAGCGGGACGCCCCTGAGATCGACGGCCAGGTGCTCATCGAGGGCCCGGCCGAGGTGGGGCAGTTCGTCCAGGTGGAGATCACCGGGGCCGCCCCCTACGAACTGAGCGCCCGCACCCCGCAACGCCCCAACGTATGGGGCGTTGCGGGGGACGGGTAGTGGGGCAGGGTTAGCGCCTGGAGCGGGGCCCTACCCGCCGCAATGGAAGGCAACCATGAACAAGAAAAGACCCGCCGAAATCGGCCTGAGCGACACCGAACTGGCCATCCGCTGGCAGGACGGCAGCGAGAGCCGCTACTCCCTGGAAGCGCTGCGCCGCAACTGCCCCTGCGCCCTGTGCCGCGCCCTGCGCGAAGAACCCGGGGTGCAGACCCCGCCCCCGCCCGGCCCCCTCGAACTGCCCCTGCTCAGCAAGGAGGCCGCCACCGCCACCGCCCAGGCCTCCGGCTGGGAACTGGTGGGCCGCTACGGCCTGCGCATCACCTGGGCCGACGGCCACGACCACGGCATCTACACCTTCGAGTCCCTGCGCGAACAGGGCTGAGCCTCAATCGAAGAAGTCCCCATCCTCCTCCCGCAGGTATTTCCGCGCTGCCTTCTCGTTCAGCTCGATCCCCATGCCCGGCCGGTCCCACACCTGAATGAAACTGTTTTTCACGATGGGATCAGGCAGGCCCTCGACGATGTCGTACCACCACTCGGGCCGGCCCATCGGGTACTCGAAGGCGATGTAGTTCTGCGGCATGGCCGCCGCCACCTGCACCAGGGCCGCCAGGCCCAGCAGACCGTTGCCCGTGCCATGGGGGGCCATGAGGACGCCGTGCAGGTCGGCGTATTCGGCCACCCACTTGAGTTCGGCGATGCCGCCCACGTCACAGGGGTCGGGCCCCACGATACTCACCGCCCGCTTCTCGATGAGTTCCTGAAAGTTCTGCCGCAGGTAGATCTGCTCTCCGGTGTGGATGGGAGTAGTGGTGCTGCGGGTGACCTCGCGGTACAGGTCGGCCTGCACGTACGGGGTGTAGTCGCCGGTGAGCATGTCCTCCAGCCACATCACGTTGAGCGGCTCCACGGCCTTGGCCAGGCGAATGGCGTCTGGCACGGTCCATCCCGGCCCGCAGTCGAGGGCCAATCCCACCTCGTCGCCCAGCACCTTCTTCATCGCCTCGACACAGGCGACGACGTGTTTGAGGCCCTGCTCGGTCAACAGACTGCGGCTGGCGTACGGACTGCCGCTGCGCACCTCCCCGTACATGAAGTTGGGGACCTGGCTATGCATCTGGCCGTGGAAGGCGATGCCCTGCTTGATGATGCTGAACCTTTCGGGGCTCTCCTTCATCTTGGCCATGTTCTCGGCGTGGGCCTGGGGCGAGGAATCGGCCAGGGGGAAACGCACTGCCCCGTTGTAGACCCGCACCTGGTCGCGCACCTTGCCGCCCAGCAGCTTGTACACCGGCAGACCCGCGGCCTTGCCGGCCAGGTCCCACAGGGCCATCTCGATGGCGCTCACCGCGCTGCCCCAGGGCTTGAAGCTGCCCAGCTTGCGGATCTTGAGCATCACCCGCTCCACGTCAGTGGGGTCTTCGCCGAGAATGTACTGCTTGTAGTAGAGGACATGGGGCTTGAGGTAGGGCTTGCTGGCCTCCACCTCGCCGTAGCCGCTGATCCCCTGGTCGGTGACGATGCGCACCACGGGGTTCTGGCCGAAGATCGCACACTTCAGATCGGTGATTTTCATCGGGGCTGACCTCTCTTCAAGGTGAACTGGGAACCTCTTGGCGATGGGCCTCAGATTAGGCACACCCCGGGGCCAAGTCAAGGTCCGTGCTGGCCGCTGCTTTTACCCGCCGGCAGGGCGGCGCCCTTTCCGGATGGCGCCCAGCAGCCCGGTGGTCGAGTACCCGGCGGCAAAAGGCAGGATGCGGATCTGCCCGCCGCCCTGGCGGATGACCTCGGCCTCGGGCAGGGCTTCGGCGGTGTAATCGCCCCCCTTGCAGTGGATGTCGGGCTGCAGCCGGGCCAGCAGGTTGTTGGCCAACACCTCGCCGAAGATCACCACGTGGTCCACGCAGCGCAGCGCCGCCAGCATGGCGGCCCGGTCCCCCTGGGAGAGCAGGGGCCGGCCCGGTCCCTTGAGCTGGCGCACCGACTCGTCGCTGTTGAGCCCCACGACCAGCACCTGGCCCTGAGCCCTGGCCTGCTGCAGGAAACGCACGTGGCCCGGGTGCAAGAGATCGAAGCAGCCGTTGGTGGTGACCACCACCCCCCCCTCGGCCCGCCAGCGCTGCCTGGCTGACAGGAGTTCGTCCAGGGGCTGCGGCCCAGAGGGCGTCCAGACAAAAGCAGCGGCCATCTACCTCATCCTGTCGAAGAGCCGCAGGAGCAAGGGATAGAGCCGGCCCCGCAAAGGGCCGTAGTGCTTGCGCATGAAAACACCCTGGCTCTGTCGCATCCAGGTCTTGCGGCGGCCCGGGTCCACTGGCGTCTTGTTGTGATAGTGGTACAACTCCGATTGCGGGGCGTAGAGAATACTGCAGCCGGTCCGCCGCGCCCGGTAACACAGGTCCACGTCTTCGTAGTACATGAAGAAGTTCACCCCATCCCATCCCCCTGCTTTTTCCAGGGTCTCGCGGCGTATCCATAGACAGGCCCCGGTCACCCAGTCCACGCAGCGCTCGCGCTCGTACCCGCGATAGTGCCGCTGGGAATAGCGCTCCAGTGCGGGCTGGAGCAGGGGCAGGAACTGGAGGGCACGGTCCAGAAAGATGCTGATCAGGGTGGGGAAACGGCCCATCGAGCGCTCCACCCCGCCCTCCCCATCGAGCAGCCGGCTGCCAAAGACCCCGCACTCGGGATGCAGGGCCGCCACCTCCAACATGGCCCGCAGGCTGCCGGGCGGGGCTTGGGTGTCGGGGTTGAGGAAGAGCAGCAGGGGCGCACTGCTGGCCTGGGCGCCGGTATTGTTGTTGGCGGCAAAACCCTGGCGCTGCGCATTGCAGAGCAACTTCACCTCGGGGAACTGCTCCCGCACCAGCTCTCCACTACCGTCGTCCGAGCAGTTCTCAACCACGATGATCTCGGCCGCCACCTCCGCATGGGCGCGCAGGGACCCCAGACACTGCCCCAGCCATTGCCGGGCGTTGTGGCTGACGATGATGATGGAGAGTTCGGGGGTCATGCTCGTTACCCGCGCTGGATAGCGGAGGGGGATGCCCCGGAGGCTTTTCCCGGGGAGAGGCTGGGTTGGGAAGGCCGCGCGGTTGGGTTGTGGGGTAGCGGAGCCAGAGCGAGCGAGGCGCAACGCCCCAACGTATGGGGCGTTGCGGGGGCAGGGCGGCGGGGCAGTCGAGCGAAGCGAGCGAGTGAGAAGGACACGCCTTGGGAAAGGCTGGTGTGGCATGCCACACCCCAATGTATGGGGCGTGGCTCCCGACGCCGCATATCAACCATCGCGTCGCTCCGCCAGCAGCCGGCGCACCTGCGCCACACTCTCGGCGATCTGCCGGCGCTCCAGCAGTCCCACCACCCCGGCGTAGATCCCTACCATCAGGCCGCTGCGCAGCACAAAGTCCACCAAGGCCTGATCCTGGGCAATGGCGGTATACCATACCCCGGCGCCGGCAGCCAGACCCAGGCCCAGCAGCGGGGCGCCGAAGATCCTGGGCCACGACACACTCACGTAGCGCCGCACCCCCCAGAACAGGCTGACCAGACCCAGGGCCGCCACCATCCCCACGCTGTAAGCCACACCCTGCACACCCCACCCTGCGGCCATCGCCGGCACCAGCACCGCGGCCACCAGCGCCTGCAGCCCCATGAGCCGGGCGCTCAGCCGCGTGCCGCCCACCGCCCACAGCAGGCCAAAACAATCGTCCATCAGCGGGCGCAGAAAGGCGTACCCCGCCAGCCATACCACCATCGCCGCCGAGACGCCCCAATCGGGCATCAGCACCATCACCTCGCGGGCGTTGAGCACCAGCACCAGGGCCAGGGGCCAGGAGATCCACACTTCCAGGCTGATCATGCGGGCGAACACCTCGCTCAGGCGCGGGCGGTCATGCTGGTAGCGCGCGTATACCGTATTGGTGTAGTTGAAGATGATATGGGTGAGGATGGCGGTGGGGATCTGCACCAGCCACCAGGCATTTTCGTACAGGGCCATCTCGGTCCCGCCCACCATCAACCGCACCACCAGCTTGTCGTACCACAGGATGAAGGTCTGCAGCATCCAGCCCGCCCAGATCCACACCCCGTAGCTCAGCAGGCGCCGCATCCAGACCAAGTCCAGGTGCAGGCGGCTGAAACCCTGGGGCCGGCTCAGGCCCACGGCTCCAGCAAAGAAGAACACATAGACCGCGCTGAACACCGAGAAGGTGCCCCACCCACCGATGATCAGGCTCCACTCCGCCCACCCGCCCCGGGCCGCCAGCAGCGCCCCCAGCAGGGCCAACACCGTGCCCAGGCCGTGGAAGAGGGAGAGCCGGCCGAACTCCAGGTCCATCCTGAGCAGACCCTCGGCGGTCAGGGTGAGGTTGCGCAGAAAAAACAGGATGGACAGGATGCAGGCTACCAGCACAGCGGTACTGGTGAAGATCTGGGGCCACAGATAATACAGCGCCCCCGCCACTCCCAAGCCGAAGAGCAGGGTCAGGCCGCAGATGATCAGGTTGAGGGTGAAGTGGGTTTCGACAAAGGCGCGGGTCTTTTCCTGGAAATGCAGCAGCGCGTACATCAGCCCGAACTCGCGCGGGCTGGCCAGCAGGGTGAAGAGGGTCACCCCCAGAAAGGCGTCGGCGAATACCCCGCTGGGGCCCAACTCGCGCTTGATCAGGATCGTGAGCGCCACGCTGGCCAGCCGGGCCATGTACCCGCTGCCCAGGGTGTAGAGAAACCCCTTGAGGAGTTTCTGCGGGGTGCTCATGCGGGAGAGTTGGCGCGTCCCTTCCGCCAGTCCCAGGCCGCCACCCCGGCCAGCACCAGCAGGCTCAGCAAGGCGGCCCAGCGGGAGAGGGACACCACCCGGGAATGGTAGCGCAGCTCCACCTGGTGTTCGCCGGCCGGCACATAGACCGCCTGCCACACATAGTCGGCGCGCAGAATCTCGGCCGGCTGGCCGTCCACCGTGGCCTGCCAGTTGGGGAAGAAGTTCTCGGCGATGAGCAGCAGGCGCGCGCCATCAGCCCGGGTCTTGAGCGACACCAGCCCCCCGGACAGGTCGTAAACCTGCCGTTCCACCTGGTCCTGAGCCGGGTCCCCTTCGCCACCCAGGCTGGCAGGGGGTCCCTTTTCGAGCAGCACCGTGTGCCGCAGATCCACCTTGCCCTCCTTCAGCAGTTCGAGGGCTTCATCCTGGCCGGCCACCACCTGTGCCGTGGGCACCAGGCTGTGCCAGGGCAGAGCCGTGGGGTTGTCGTAGAGAAGATACTGTTCACCTTTGAAGGCCAGGGGGAAGGAGGGCGAATTGAGCTGGATGCCGCCGGGGGCGCCGATGTACCGGGCGCTCAGCAGATTCAGCAGCGGATGGATGGCCTCCAGCAGTTGTTCGTCGCTGTAGGGGATCTGCTGGCCACGGTAGTACTTGGCGCCCAGGTATCCGCTGACCGGGGCCACCTCCTGCAAGAGCCGGTCATAGCGTTGCAGGGTGAAGTCGTGGAAGCCGCTCACCCCGGGCACGCCGTGGAGATGGTACCCCGGGTTGTCGAGCACGCTGTAGTCAGGCAGGGGGAAAATGCGCCAGAGTTGGCCGTCCCGCTTGATGAATTCGACGGTGCGCGGGTTCTCCTTGCGGATGTCGGGGTGGCGGGCCGGGTCCTCGTACTGCAGGAAGAGGCGGTCGATGCGCCAGGTGTCGACCAGGGTCAGCGCCGCGAGGCCGAGCACGAGAGGAACGGGGCCGAGCCGGCGCCGTGACGCCAGCGCCAGCAGCGCCGTGCCGGCGGCGGCGACGATGGCCACGAGGAAGGATCCACGTGCCACCCAGCCGGCGCTGGCGCTCATGATCTGCCGATTGTGCTCGGGGATATCCGACCAAAACACCAGGGACCACGCGCTCAGGACG
>JACPJE010000106.1 GCA_016187725.1 Candidatus Latescibacterota bacterium | reverse complement strand
GGTGAAGATAATCCTCCAGTTGGAGATGGAGCGCCAGGACCTGAACGGGACAGATCGGGAGGCGTTGGAGGTGGCTGCCAACTCCGCGCTCCGGATGGAGTCGATGGTGTCGGACCTGCTCAAGTTCGCCCGCCCGACTCCTCCGGTCTTTGCGCCCCACGACCTCAACCAGATCGTGGAGGAGGGGATCGCCCTGGCGCAGTACCAACTCAATCAGCAAGGGGTCCAGATCATCTGCCGATTGGCCCCGGACCTGCCGGCGGTGATGGTCGACGAGAGCCATCTGAAGGAAGCCTTCATCAACCTGGTCCTGAATGCCGCTGCCGCGGTCGCCGAGGAGGGGGAGATGGTGGTCGAGACCCGGCGGAGGGAGACCGCGGTGGAAGTGACAGTGGCCGACGACGGCTGTGGCATCCCCGAGCCCCACCTGGGCCGCATCTTCGACCCTTTCTTCACCACCAGACCCGAGGGGACCGGGCTGGGCCTCTCGATAGTGCGGCGGACCGTGGAGCAGCACGGCGGGACGATCTCGGTGGAGAGCCGGGAGGGACAGGGGACCCGTTTCACCATCCGGTTGCCGGCATCCACCTAACGCGAGGTCTCACACCGTGCGCTTTGCGCCCTTTGCAGGGGACCTGAAGGCAGCTCATGAAGGCTGAGAAGATCCTGGTTGTGGACGACGACGCGGCCATCGTGTTTGCGCTGCGGCGGACCTTCGAGAAGGAGGGCTACGCGGTCGTCTCTGCGCCAGATGGGGTGGCCGGCCTGGAGGCCCTCCGCTCCGGGTCGCCGGACCTGGTCTTCCTCGACCTCACCATGCCGGAGCTGGACGGGATCTCCGTCCTGACCAAGGTCCGGGAGGAGCAGATCGACGTGCCGGTGGTCATCATGACGGGCTTCGGCACCATGCAGAAAGCTATCCAGGCAGTGCAGCTGGGAGCCTACGATTACATCACCAAGCCCCTCGACGTGGATCAGATCCGATCCGTTGCCCGGCGCGCCCTGGAGTTCCGGCGGCTCCAGGAGGAGGTACGGGGACTGCGGACGCGCCTCCTGGAGCCTTCCTCCGAGGACTCCCTCATCGGCAACGACCTCAAGATACAGGAGGTCTACAAGGCCATCGGGGCAGTGACCACGACCCCCAACGAGACCGCGGTGCTGATCACCGGCGAGAGCGGGACCGGGAAGGAGCTGGTCGCCCGGGCGATCCACGCCCACAGCCCGGCTGGCAATGAGCCCTTCGTGGGCATCAACTGCGCAGCTCTGCCGGCGAATCTGTTGGAGAGCGAACTGTTCGGACATGAGCGGGGGGCGTTCACCGGCGCCATTGACCGCAAGCCGGGCCGGTTTGAGATGGCCAGGGGAGGGACAATCTTCCTCGACGAGATCGGGGGTCTGGTACCCGAGCTTCAGCAAAAACTGCTGCGCGTGCTCCAGGAGCGGGAGTTCGCGCGGCTGGGGGGGAATGCCTCCATCCCGGTCCGGGCGCGCTTCGTCGCGGCGACCAACAAGGATCTGGAGGGGGAGATCCGGCGGGGAGCCTTCCGGGAGGACCTCTACTTCCGCCTCAACGTGATGGCGATCCACCTCCCACCCCTCCGCGAGCGGCGGGCGGACATCCCTTCCCTGGTGGATCACTTTCTGTCCAAATACAGCCGCATCCTCAACAAGCGGATCTCCGGCATCTCCCCCCAGGTCATGGACACCCTGGGGCGCTACGACTGGCCGGGCAATGTGCGGGAGCTAGAGAACGTGATCGAGCGGTGCGTCATCCTGGCCAGAGGAGAGGTCATCCTGCCGGACACCCTGCCGGAGCAGGTCCGACAGGACCGAGGGGCGCAGGCGATCGACGTGCCGATCACGGGCCCCCGGCTGGAGGAGGCGCGGCGGGACCTGCTCGCCGCCTTCGAACAGAAGTTCGTCGCCCAGACCCTCAAGGCCACCGGCGGGAATGTCACCGAGGCGGCCCGGCGCGCCGGGATCGAACGGCAGAGCTTCCAGCGACTCATGGGGAAATACGGGATCAACTCTGAGACGTTCCGGGGAGATGCCGGGCGCGGGTAGGGCTGCCACGCGGCCGGTGGCAGTTGTGCCACCTCCTGGGTGGCAGGTCTAATCTCCTGAGAAGTGTGGTTTGCCTCGTCTCGTTGAACACTGACTGCTGCCGTTGACCGCGTATCTCTCGATTATCAGGCCACTTGCTCTCGAGGCGAGTGGCCTTGCTGTTTTCCCTCCCCTCCCCTCCCTCCCCCTCGGCAGACAGGTGGCACGGTTCTTGCCCCACTGAGGAGGAGGATTTACCTCTCTGCCTGCCCAGGATCATTTAGGATGACCGACAAGATTGAAGGGAGAAATCCGTGGGGAAGTGCAAGACCATTCTCGTTGTCGATGACGACCTGTTCATCCTGGACGCCTTCCAGAGCCTTCTGAAGTGGGAGGGACACCGGATGATCGGCGCCCGGTGCATTTCGGAAGCCATCGAACAGCTCTTCAAGGAACAGGTGGACCTGGTCATCACCGAAGTCAACCTGGTGGGGCTGTCGGCCACGAGGCTCCCTGGCCTGATCAAACAGCTCGACCGCGACCTTCCGGTAGTGGTGATGAGCGACCTGGAGGAGATGGGCAGCGCGCGGACGCTCAGACAGGCTGATCTTCTCCTCAACAAGCCACTGGACCTGCGCGAAACCCGGGCGGCGATCACCAGGCTGCTCACCGCCGGGGCGAATGCCTAGACGAGAAGAACTCTACCCACGAGGAGCAGGCACGGCGTTCATACAACACCCAAACGCGGTTGAAGCAGGAGAACGCATTATGGCAATTCCAAATCTCAAACCACTTGTTCCGTGTCCTTTAGGTGCAGCCTTACTGCTCCTGCTGGTCGGGATCGCCCTGCCCTCGACTTCCGGAGCTGTGGGTGACCCGCAGGCAGCGGAGCGGGGCAAACAGGCCTTTGAAAAATACGGCTGCTTCGTCTGTCACGGGAATGAGGGGATCGGGGGGGTGAAAAACAAGAACTCGGCGAACAAGGTCATCCCCCCCCTCACCTACACCTCCCGGGGTTTCAGCGATGTTGCCTTGGGGGAGAAAATCACTCACCCTGCCCCGGTGAAGAAAGAAGATCCCACAGGTCCCATGCCGCCGCTCTCCATGCCTGACTGGGGTGGCTTGATCTCAGGCGAAGAAGTGACGGACCTCGTAGCTTATTTGCGCAGTCTTACGCCGGCGGTGGGTGAAGAGCCCAAACCAGTGAGCGCGGAACGGCCACCAGTGCCGGGTTTCATGCTGGGGAGCGACAACTGCAAGATCTGTCACAGCCTGGTCACCGAGCATTTCCAGACCAACCTCCATTATGGCGCGGATGCCACCCGAAAGGGAGATGCGGAGGTGATCGTGTGCGTCACCTGTCACGGCGACGGGAGAAATCACGCCACGCGGTACGGGGATCCCGAAGCCATTCTGCGCTTCGGCAAGGAATCGCCTGCGTCTGCAGAGGAGAAAAACGCCGCGTGTCTCAAATGCCATGAAAAAGGCATTCGTCTCTACTGGAAGGGATCTGCGCACGAGTCAAAAAGTCTCGTTTGCGTGGACTGCCATAAAATTATGGAGCCAGCCTCTCCGCAGAGACTCTTTACAAAAGCTACGGAGCTGGAGACCTGTTTCCAGTGCCATCAGCAGCGGCGGGCACAGATGCAGCGTTCCTCTCACATGCCCTTCCGGGAGGGGAAGATGAAGTGCAGCGACTGCCACAACCCCCATGGTACGCCGAATGACAAGCTGCTGAAGGAAGCGACCGTCAATGAGAGCTGTTACAAGTGCCACGCCGACAAGCGCGGGCCCTTCCTCTGGGAACACCCGCCAGTGGCGGAAAACTGCCTGAATTGCCACGAGCCGCATGGTTCAAATCATGAAAAACTGTTGGTTGTCGATCGGCCGAGGCTCTGCCAGCGCTGTCATATTGAGTCGCGGCACCCGACGACCCCGCAGAAGGCTGCGACTCGCTTTGCTTTCAACCGCTCGTGCCAGAACTGCCACTCGCAGATCCACGGCTCAAATAGCCCCTCTGGGGTCAGGTTCCACAGATAACAGAGGGATTCAACCGCAAAGCCTCGGGACTGGAGATCGGGATTATGAATGCGAAACATCTCGCCTCAACCCTAATAGTGCTGACCCTGGCGCTGGGCGGTTCATCGGACCTGGCCGCCCAGACCTCCACGGGTGCAAATGCAGTACCGGGCGAACCGCCCAGGTTGTTTGGCCTCGTCACGGGTGCTGACGTAGAACTCGGTGGACGACGGATAGGCGGGACGCTGAATTCCTCAAAGTTCACCGAGTACCGGGATCTGGCCACCGGGATGTATACCGACGCCTTTTCGCTGGGTCTCATGAACCCCGAACATACCAGTGCCCTCTCGTTTTCGGGTGCCCACGTCGGGCAGCGGGACCAGCACTTCGCCGCCCAGTTGGCGAGGCGCGGGGTATACAAGGTAGAAGTGGAATGGGACCAGTTGCCTCATAACTACACGAACACCGCCAGGACGGTGTTCAGCGGCTCGGGGACCGGCCAACTTGAGATGCCCTCCCTGGTCCGGAACAGGATAAGGACGATCCTCACCACGGATCTCGATACCGCTGCCACCGGCGTGCAGTTCGACACCTCGGCCATCGCCGGTCTGGTGCTGGGCACCGCGCGCGGCATCGATGTCGTATCGCGGCGGGAAAAAGGCAAGGCTTCCGTCAGCTACTCACCGAACGAAAACCTGGACGTCAACCTGAGCTACTCGAACGAGAAGCGCTCCGGCACCAAACCGCTCGGAGGCAATTTCGGCTTCAACGTCGTCGAGCTTATCGAGCCGACGGACTACCGTACCCAGGAGGCCGGCGCGGGCGTCGAGTACACGGCAAAGCGCTGGAACCTCCAACTCAACTATTCTGCTTCGATCTTCGACAACAATATCGATGCCCTGGTCTGGGACAATCCCTTCAATGAGATCGACGCGGTCGGCACTTCATCGCGCGGCAGGCTGGGCCTGTATCCAAACAATACGGCGAACAACCTGAGTTTGGCCGGGGCGGCATCCCTGCCCTACGCCACGCGATTGATGGCAACCCTAGCGCGCGGCTGGCGTCGGCAGGACGACAGCTTCATCCCCTACACCATCAATGCGGCGCTCGATACGGTGGCCAACTACCCGACCCTCCCGGCGGCCAGTCTGGATGGGAAAGTGGGCACGACGCTAGTGAACCTGTCGGTGACCAACCGCTTCTTCCGCTCGGTATGGCTCACGGCCCGCTATCGGACCTTCGACTACGACAATCAGACCCGCAGTCTGATATTCCCGGCCTATGTCGGGTACGACGGCAACGTCACGCGGGTCCGGCGGAGCAATCCGGCGATCGCCCATAAAAAGGCGAACGCTTCGCTGGATGCGACAGTACGCCTGGTGCCCGACGTATCGCTCAAGGTCGGCTACGAGAGCGAGAACTGGGATCGGGAAAACAGGGATGCAGAGAAAACCGAGGAGAGCATCTACCGCGCTTCGCTAGACTATGTGCCGCGGTCGTGGCTCCTGGTGAGGACCTCGTATTCGGTGGGGGCCAAGAAAACGCCGCATTACGATGCGGAGGAGTTGGTGCATGTGTTGTTCCCCGACGGGGAACCTCCCCGGACGCTGGGGCAGATCCCGCAGTTGCGGAAGTTCGACCTGGCGACCCGCGACCGGAACAAGGCAAATGTCCTCGCCCAGGTGACGCCTTTTGAGGCGCTGACCTTGAGTGGCTCTTTCGGGCTGGTGAACGACGACTTCAAGGAATCGCAGTACGGGTTGCTCTCCAACAAAGCGAACAACCTTTCGCTCGATGCTGCCTACAACCCCACCTATGACCTGGCGTTGTTCGCAAACTACACGAAAGAAACCTTCAAGTACGCGATGAAGTCGAGACAGCGGGTGCCGGAGACAGCGACGGCAGCAGTGAACGATACGGTGAACAACGACTGGCGCAGCAACATGAAAGATGGGGCCAACACCTTTGGCCTGGGGCTCTCCTGGGCTGCCGTTCCAGAGAAAGTGGACCTCTCCGCTGACTTCAGCCTCTCGAGCGCCAAGGGCACCAGCGCGACGAAGGCACTGGGCGATCCCACGATTAAGGGATTCCTGGTGACGAGCGCTGAGGATTATCCGGATACGAAGAGCAAGCTCACCCAACTGCGGACCTCAATTGGCTACCGGTTGACCCCACACTTCACCCCGCGGGTCGAGTACCGATTTGAGGATTACAACGAAACGTACTTCAACCAGGACGTGATGGAGCCGTACATGGCCCCCGTCGACCCAACCACTGCGGGTGCGGTGTTTCTGGGGGCGAGGCAGCCAGGGTACTCGGCCCATATCGTATCGCTTGTCTGGTCCTACACCTTTTAAGAGGGGAGGTCCCTCTGATGAAAACCGGGCTGAAAATGAGCAGTGCCCTAACGCTGGGCCTGCTGGCGCTGCTCCTCACCTGCGCAGACGGGAATGCCGCCCCGAACTTCGCGCGGAAGTACAAGACGAGCTGTTCGACCTGTCACTACGCCTACCCGAAGCTGAATGCCTTTGGCAAGGCCTTCTTCAACAACGGCTACCGCTATCCGGCCGGCCAGGACGCGGAGATGACCAAGGAGGAACCGGTGAGCCTCGGCTCGGAGAGCCAGAAGCGCGTCTTTCCGGACGCCGTCTGGCCCGCGGATATCCCCGGGACCAGCCCCCTCTCCGTACACGCCATCAGCCGGGCCTATTACAAGCCGGACAGCGAGGTGAAGACCTACTTCGAGTTCCCCCACGAACTCGAAGTCCTCTTCGGGGGCACCCTGGGTGAGACCTTTTCGATGTTCGGCGAGGTAGAACTAGAGATCGAGGACAACGAAGTGGAGACGGCCTTCCCCTTCTCCCTCCAGTACGATTACCGCCCCTGGTTGCACGCCCAGGTGGGCACGGTCAACCCGGATTTCACGGGAAACCAGCGTCGGCTCACCCGCGAGCACAACAATGTCGTCAGCCTGCGCGGCCGCAACGGCTGGCGGCTCCGGGACGGACAGTCCGGGGTCGAGGTCTGGGGCGCGCGGAACGGCTCCGGCGGCAGAGGTGGGCTTACCTACGGGGTAGGCCTGGTCAATGGCCAGGACATCATCGATGCCAACAGCGAGAAGGATCTCTACGTGCGGGCTGCCTACAAATTCAAGGGCCTGGGGGAACTGGGCGGCACTGAGGGGCAGGCGAGCGAGACTTCGGCCTTCTACGTGGACGATTCGGCCAAGATCGGCGGGTTTGCCTACCTGGGGACTACCGCGAAAGAGGGCGCGGGAGATGAGGACCTCACGGCCCTGGGCCTCACCTGCGACCTGTGGTACAGGCGGGCCAATCTCTCCGGGGCGCTGATGTCCATGAGTTCGAAGATCTCAGGCGCCAAGGACCGGACCTCGCTGGCCTGGTTCGCCGAGGGCAACTACGTGGTCTATCCCTGGCTCATCGGGGTGGCCCGCTACGAGCGGACCGATGCGGATACCGACGACGACACCCGGGACCCGGTCACCACCCTCATCCCTGCGGTGGTGGCTGTGGCGCGGCCCAATATCAAGTTCTCGCTGGAGTACAAACTCCCGCTCGACGATGCCAGCAAAAAGACCAAGGCCCTGGTCATGCAGATGAACTATGCTTTTTAGATAACCTGAAGGGAGATGTTTATGAAAAGGTTCAGTATGGCATTGGCCGCGCTGATCGCCGCATCCTCTTTGTCCGTTCCAGTGGCGCTACAGGCCGGGACCATCGAGGGGACGGTCACGGCCAAGGGCGCCCGGGACGCCCGGGATGCCGTGGTTTATGTCGATGTGATCAAGGACAAGGTGTTCCCGCCCCCCAAGGAACACGCCAAGATGGACCAGAAGAACATGGTGTTCATCCCCCACGTCCTTCCGGTGCTGGCCGGCACTACCGTGGATTTCCTCAACAGCGATGACGTGTTGCACAATGTCTTCACTCCAGATAAATGTGCCCAGAAATTCAACCTCGGCACCTGGCCAAAGGGGCAGTCCAGAGCATTCACCTTCAAACAGGTCGGCTGTGCCGCGGTGATGTTGTGCAATGTCCACCCGGAGATGGAGGCGTTCGTGGTGGCCTCGCCCACGCCCTACTTCGCCAAGACGGGGCCGGACGGCAAGTTCAGGATCGAGGGGGTGCCGGCGGGGAGTTACACCGTGCAGATCTGGCACGAGAAACTCAAAGCCTCGCCCGCCGCGGTCACGGTCCCGGCCGAGGGCACCGCGACCATCGCCTTTGCGCTGGCCAAGTGACCGCCGCACACCCGGCCCACCGAATTAGGGGGCGCCCCGCACCGATCTTTGGAGGAGGTAACACCGATGAAGGCTACGGGGTGGAGATGGATTGGCGCCGTCGTCGTCGTCGGCCTTATCGCCACGGTGATCTTCTGGGGGCGCGGCCACGATGAGGGCTGGTCCTCCTTCCTTCAGGGTGACCCCAAACGCGGTGGCCGGCTCTTCTTCGACCTGGGGTGCGCCCACTGCCATGCGGTTTTCGGCCACGGCGGGAAGGTGGCTCCTGACCTGGGTCGGCAGGTGCTGAACGAGCACATGAGCTTCGCCCAACTGGTGGGGGTGATGTGGAATCACGGGCCGGCGATGTGGCAGAAGATGCGGGACTCCGGTGCTCCGCTACCCTCGCTGGCCGAGCGGGAAATGGGGGACATCTTCGCCTATCTCTACGTCCTGGGCTACATGGAGGAGGGGGGAGACATGGAGAAAGGGAAGCGAGTGTGGGCGACCAGGGGATGCGCCAGCTGTCACACTGTAGGGGGAGGAGGAGGGGCGGTTGGGCCTGATTTGAGCCGGCTTGAGGTGCCCGCCGACGCAATCGCCTGGGCCCAGCGGATGTGGAACCATGCCGCGGCCATGGAAAAGGCGGCGGCCGAAAAGGGGATCCCCTGGCCCGAGTTCCAGGACGGCGAAATGGCCGACCTGCTCGTTTTCGGGCGAACCCTGCAGCAGGCAGGGATCTATTCAGGGACAAGGGGTGCATCAGTTGTCACGCCATGCGCGGTAAAGGCGGCAGCGCGGCTCCTGATCTGGGAAGGGCGAAGGAACCGCCGCGTTCTGTTGTTTCGATGGTGGGACTCATGTGGAACCACGCACCCAAGATGTCGAAGGCGATTCGCGAACAAGGGCTGGAATGGCCCCAGCTCTCGGAGCGGGAGATGGCCGACCTGATCACCTACTTGTACGCTGTCCGCTATTTCGCCGAGCCGGGGGATCCCTCCGCAGGGGTGCAGGTCTTCGCAGAGAAGCAATGCGCCCTGTGTCACTCCCTGGCGGGGGAGAAGAAGGAAGGCCCGGACCTGGGCCGCCTGAAAGGCCGCTTCTCCCCGGCGCGGATGGCCTACGCGATGTGGGAGCACGGGCCACAGATGTTCGACAAGATGAAGTCCAGAGGTATCTCGTGGTCGTCTTTTGAGGGGCGGGAGATGGCTGACCTGATCGCCTATCTAAACGCTCCAGACAATCGGTAGCAGT
>JACPJE010000105.1 GCA_016187725.1 Candidatus Latescibacterota bacterium | reverse complement strand
GGTGCGCCGCCCCCGCCTGTATCTGATGGACGAACCCCTGGGCACCCTCGACGCGGAGCTGCGCCTGGAGATGCGCGAACTCATCCGCGCCCAGCAATTGGAGAGCGGCGTCACCACCCTGTACGTGACCCACGACCAGGAAGAGGCCATGAGTCTGGCCGACCGCGTGGTGGTCATGGAGGGAGGGCAGATCCGCCAGAACGCCCCGCCCGACCAGGTTTACGACCGCCCAGCCGACCTCTTCGTAGCCCATTTCATCGGCAGTCCGGGGATGAACTTCCTCGAAGGGCGGACAGCGGAAGGGCGGGTTGAAGGGGAGGGATGGTCCCTGGTGCTGGCGCGGCACCTGCCGCCGGGACGGGTCACCCTTGGAGTGCGGCCCGAGTTTCTGCGCCTGGACCCGGCCGGTTTGCTGCGCGGCAGGGTGGCGATGGACGAGTACCTGGGGGCCTGCCGGCACCTGTACGTGGACACCGGCGCAGGAAGGCTGGCGGTGCGGGTGGAAAGCGGAGGGCGCCTGCCGGTGGGAACCGAGGTGGGGTTGAGCGTGGACGTGGAGCGGGTGCGCTTCTTCGACTCGGTAACGGGCAGGGGCTGGTGATGGCGCCGCTGCTGCGCTTGAGCGGCGTGGTCAAGCGCTTCGGCCAGGTCCAAGCCCTGGCCGGGGTGGACTTGGAACTGGGCGCCGACGAACTGCTGGTGGTGCTGGGCCCCACCGGGGCAGGGAAGACTACCCTGCTGCGCACCATCGCCGGCCTGGAGGTGCCCGATGAAGGGCGGCTGGAACTGGGTGGGGAGGAGATCACCCACTGGCCCCCGGCGACCAGGGACGTGGCCATGGTCTTCCAGAACTTCGCCCTGTACCCGGACTGGAGCGTGCGCCAGAACCTCGAATTCCCCCTCAAGGCACCGGGGCGCCGACTGGCCAGGGCGCAGATCGACGAGCGGGTGCAATGGGCGGCCGGATTGCTGCACATCGAGGGACTGCTGGACCGGCCGGCCACCCGGCTGTCGGGGGGCGAGATGCAGCGGGTGGCCATCGGCCGCTGCCTGGTGCGCCGGCCCCGGCTCTTCCTCCTCGACGAGCCCCTGACCAATCTCGATGCCAAGCTGCGCGAGGCCCTGCGGGTGGAATTGGCGGTATTGCGCCGGCAGCTGGGCATCCCGATGATCTTGGTCACCCACGACCAGGCCGAGGCCCTGTCCATGGGCGACCGGCTGGTGGTGCTGGGCCAGGGACAGGTGCTGCAGAGCGGGTCCCCCGAGGAGGTGTACCGCCGGCCGGTTTCTCCCCTGGTGGCCAGGCAGCTGGGCCAGCCCCGGATCAACCTGCTACAGGTGCGGTGGCAGGGGGGCCATTGGGTGGCCGGCCAGGGGGTGCGGGTGCTGGAGGCCGGCCAGGAGGGGGAGCGGATGCAGCTGGGGGTGCGGCCCGAGGACCTGGCCCCCGAGGGGGGGTTGGACCCGGCCCGGGTGCAGGTGGTGGAGGACACCGGGCCGGCGCAGATCCTATTGATCGACTGGGGAGGGTGCCCGGTGCACCTGCTGGTGGCAAAGGATTTCCACTTCGCCCCGGGAGACCAGATCTTTCCCCGGGTGAAGCCGGGCCAGGCGGTGCTGTGGCCCTGCGGCGACGAATGAGCCTGATTTCCCTTTTGGCGAAATGAGCGCGCGATGACCCAGATCTACGACCAGATTCAGTTGGGCGAACTCCTGGGCCGGGGTGGAAGAGTTGAAAAAGACGGCCTCTATACCTTCTGGCTGTGGGCGCGCCAGGGGAGCCAGGCCGCCCTGTTGGACGATCAAGGACGGGGACACCCCCTGGACCCTGCGCACCTATCCCAGCCGGGCGGCCTGGGAGGGGCGGGCCGCCCATATACGCGAGCGCCTTCTGGTGAGCCTGGGGTTGTGGCCCCTGCCCGAGCGCACCCCGCTCAAACCCCGGATCTTCGGCCGGCTGGAGCGCGAGGGGTACAGCGTGGAGAAGGTCTGCTTCGAGAGCCTCCCGGGCTTTTTTGTCTGCGGCAACCTCTACCGGCCAGCGGGCAAGGGGCCCTTTCCGGGCTAAAGACGCCAAGGCGATAAAAAGGATCGGCGATAGCTCCAAAGTCGATGAGCCGACTATTGGCAAGTTCGGGCTCGGGCTAAAGAGCATCTTCCACTTATGCGAGGCGTATTTCTTCTTGACTTCGCATGATCCTTATACCGCATTTTTGGCAGATTCATAAAATAATCGATTGAATGCCAGGATGTTAGCTTGCAGGGGATGGGTGATTTCGAAGCTGAGGTATAGCCCGCAGCGTCGGTAGAATTCGACTTTGGCCGTTTTGACAGACCAAAAGGATGGCCCGAGTCCAGATCCCCTGAAGCTGTATTCAAAAAAGGCAGAGTCCCCATGAAACAACTCACAGACCTGAATCTCACCTCGCAACAAAGCCTGGCATTGACAGAACTACGTCAAAAGCTTGCAGATGAATTCGCAGTCAGCGAGGTGATCCTCTATGGCTCGGTGGCGCGCGGAGAAGCGGGCGAAGAATCCGATATAGACTTGCTCATCGTGACCCCGCAGCCCTTGTCGCGCACAGCTCGCCACGAAATAACGGATGCGGTGTTTGAGGTGAATCTGCGCTACGGCACGAATTTCAGCACCCTGGTGGTAGACCGGGCATCCTGGGAGTCGGGCTTGATCTCTGCTTTGCCCATTCGGGAAGCGATCCTCAGAGAAGGCGTTCTCCTGTGAGCGAAGAGCAGCGGCCAGAGGTAGTCCGTCACTGGTGGTCCATGGCCGAGGAGAGTCTGGCCTCTGCCCGGCGAGAACTGGATGCCGGAGCCTGTTCTTTTGCGGTGAATCGCCTGTACTACTCAGCTTTCTACGGGGTGAGCGCGGCTCTCTTTGAGCGCCACCTGCATTCGAGCAAGCATTCGGGAGTGCGCGCTTTTTTCCACCGAGAATTCATCAAAACCGGGCTGCTGGAGGTGCAGTGGGGGAAATTGTACGACCGCCTTTTTGAGGACCGTCAGGAGGGAGATTATATCGCCATGACCTTGTTTGAGCCGGAATATGTCGAGGCTCAGTGGGGACTTTGCCAGCAATTCCTGGCAGCACTCCGCCCCTGGGAGGAAGGGGACCGGGAGGTGAGCCTGGAAGAATTGGGGGAGGGAGGATACGACGGGGCGGCATTCGGCCGCTTCTACCACGAACAAAAATACGGAAAGGGGAGTTAAAATGGCAGCGAAATACCGGGCAGTCATCGCCGGCTGCGGCAGCATGGCCAGCGGCCACGCCATCGGGTATCAGAGCCTGGACAAGGTCGAAGTAGTGGCCATCGCCGATCCAGTGGCCGAGGCGCGCGCCAGCTTCGGCGAGCGCTACGGGCTCAAGAAGCAGTACGAGGATTTCCGCCAGATGCTCGACGAGGAGCGGCCCGACATCGTCAGCATCGTCACCTGGCACCGCCTGCACGCGCCCATGACCATCGCCGCCTGCGCCCGGCGGCCCAAGGCTGTGCTCTGCGAGAAACCCATGTCGGTCAGTCTGGGGGATTGCGACGAGATGATCGTGGCCGCCCACCGCAATGAGGTCAAGCTGGCCATCGCCCACCAGCGGCGTTTCAATCCGGCCTGGAACGAGGCGCGGCGGCTGATCAGAGAAGGAGCCATCGGCCGGCCCCGGCAGGTGGTGGCCAGGGGTGGGCAGGGACTGCTCAACGACTGCTCGCACCTGATCGACATGATGCGCTACGTGCTGGGCGACGCGGAGGCCGACTGGGTGATGGGCAACGTGGAGCGCAAGACCGACCGGTACGAGCGCGACATCCGCATCGAGGACCGCAGCGCCGGGATCATCCATTTCGACAAGGGCGCCCTGGGGCTGCTCCTGCAGGAGCTGGACGGACCCCATTACCAGGGCGGGATCTATTACGGCAGCGAAGGCACCCTCGAACTGGACGAGGAGAAGGTGCGCCTGCTCAGCGCGAAGACCGGCAAGTGGGAGGAGCGGCCTATTCAGGGCGAGAATCCCAGCGTCGGGCAGGCCCGCGAACTGGTGGAGTGGATCGAGGGCAAGACCGAGCACCGTGGCCGCGCCGAGAACGCCCGGGCGGCAGTGGAGATCATCATGGCCATCTACGAGTCGGCCCGCATGCACGAGGTGGTCTCCCTGCCGCTCAAGACCCGCAGCTGTCCTCTCGACCTGATGGTGGAGAGCGGCGCCCTGCCGGTGGAGCGGCCGGGCCGCTACGACATCCGCGCTTTCCTGTTGCGGGGCGAGGCGATGAAACCAGGAGAGGTATGAAACTGCAGCCCCGCGCCTTCCTCCCGTTACCCCTGGGCAGCATCCGGCCGCAGGGTTGGTTGCTCGACCAGTTGCGCCTCCAGGCCGGCAGCCTGACCGGCCACCTGGATGAGTTCTGGCCGGACATCCGCGACAGCGGCTGGATCGGCGGGAAGGCCGAAGGCTGGGAGCGGGGACCGTACTGGCTGGACGGGCTGGTACCCCTGGCCTTTGCCCTTGGCGATGAGGGGCTGAAGGAGAAGGCGGCCCGCTGGTTTGGCTACATCCTGGCCCACCAGCACGCCGAGGGCTGGCTGGGACCGGTACAGGCGGCCCGGTACGAGAAGTGCGATCCCTGGCCGGTCTTCGTGATGCTCAAGGCCATGAGCCAGTACCACGAGGCCACGGGCGACGCGCGCATCCTGCCGGCCATGGAGCGTTTCCTGCGCTGCCTGGACCTCAAGTTGGACGAGCGCCCGCTCTTCGTGTGGGGCAAGTCGCGCTGGGCCGACCTGCTCCTCAGCGTCCACTGGCTCTACGAGCGCACGGGGGAGGAGTGGTTGCTCAAACTCGGAGAGAAGCTCAAGGCCCAAGGGTACGACTGGCGCGCCCACTTCGCCGACTTCCGCCACCGCGAGAAGATGCGGCGGGAGGAGTGCCAGCAGCCCACCCACGTGGTCAACAACGGCATGGCCCTCAAGCAACCGGGGGTGTGGTGGCGCCAGTCCGGGGACGAGGAGGACCGCCAGGCCATCTTCCACATGCTGCACATGCTCGACACCTTCCACGGGCAGGCCACGGGGATGTTCACGGGCGACGAACACTACGCCGGCCTCGACCCCTCCCAGGGCACCGAGCTGTGCGCGGTGGTGGAGTCCATGTATTCCCTGGAGGTGCTGCTCAGCATCGCGGGCAGCCCGCGCCTGGGGGACCGGCTGGAGCGCCTGGCCTTCAATGCCCTGCCCGCCCCCTTCAAACCCGATATGTGGGCCCACCAGTACGACCAGCAGGCCAACCAGGTGCTCTGCGCGGTGACCCCGGAGCCCATCTGGACCAACAACGGTCCCGAGGCCAACCTCTTCGGCCTGGAGCCCAACTACGGCTGTTGCACCGCCAACCTGCACCAGGGGTGGCCAAAGTTCGCCGCGCATCTGTGGATGGTCGGTCCCGAGGGGGGGCTGGCGGTCATGGCCTATGCCCCCTGCAGGGTGCAGCACGGGCCGCTGCAGGTGGAGGTGAAGACCGATTACCCCTTCGGGCAGACGGTGGAGTTGGAAGTGAGGGGCGAGGGCAGTTTCCCGCTGTACCTGCGCATCCCCGGGTGGGCGGCCGGAGCCCGGGTCGAGGTGGGGGGCGAGCGTGCCCCGGTCCGCCCAGGGGGGTTCCACAAGATAGAGCGCCAGTGGCAGGGGGCTACTGGGGTGCGCCTGGAACTGCCCATGCGGACGGAGGTGGCGCGGCGCTATCGCCAGAGTGTCTCCATCGCGCGCGGCCCGCTGGTCTATGCGCTGAGGATCGGCGAGGAGTGGCGCAAACTCAGGGGGGAGGAGCCCCACGCCGATTGGGAAGTCCATCCCACCACCCCTTGGAACTACGGGCTGCAGCTGGACCCCGAGGAGCCGGAAGCCGGCATCCTCTTCGAGCAGGGCGAGGTGGGGGAATGCCCCTTTTCGCCGGAGGGGGCGCCGGTGTGGATGAAGGTGCAGGGCCGGCGAGTGCCGCAATGGCATTTGGAGCGCAACGCCGCTGGGCCGCTGCCGCCCAGCCCGGTGTCTTCGGCGGAGCCGCTGGAGGAACTGGTGCTGATCCCGTACGGGTGCACAAATCTGCGGATCACCGAATTTCCATCCATAGCCAGTTAAGGAGTATATGAGCGAGCAGGTCATTTTCTCGATGGTGAAGGTCAGCCGGGTGCATCAGCCCAACAACCGGCAGGTGTTGCGCGACATCTCCCTGGGGTTTTTCTACGGGGCCAAGATCGGCGTGCTGGGTCTCAACGGCTCGGGCAAGAGCACCCTGTTGCGCATTATGGCCGGAGCGGATCAGGAGTACCTGGGGGAGGTGGTGCGGTCTCCGGGATACACGGTGGGGATGCTGGAGCAGGAGCCCCAGCTCGATGTGAACAAGACCGTCCGGCAGGTGGTTGAGGAGGCGGTGCAGCCCATTGTGGACCTGCTGGCCAGATTCGACGAGATCAACAACAAGTTCGCCGATCCAGACGTGGACATGGACAAGCTGCTGGCCGAGCAGGCCAGGGTGCAGGAGGAACTGGACCACCACCATGCCTGGGAGTTGGACAACCGGCTGGAGGTGGCCATGGACGCGCTGCGCTGTCCACCTCCCGAATCCCCCGTCTCCGTGCTCTCGGGCGGGGAGCGGCGGCGGGTAGCCCTGTGCCGGCTGCTGCTGCAGGAACCGGATATCCTGTTGCTGGACGAACCCACCAACCACCTGGATGCCGAGTCCGTGGCCTGGCTGGAGCACCACCTGCAGCAGTACCAGGGCACGGTCATCGCCGTCACCCACGACCGTTACTTCCTCGACAACGTGGCCGGCTGGATCCTGGAACTGGATCGGGGCTACGGCATTCCCTGGAAGGGGAACTACTCCTCCTGGCTGGAGCAGAAGCAGCAGCGCCTGGCCCGCGAGGAAAAGGCCGACCTCAAGCGCCAGCACACCCTGGCCCGGGAGCTGGAGTGGATCCGCCTGGCCCCCCGGGCCAGGCAGGCCAAGAGCAAGGCGCGTATCACCGCGTACGAGAACCTGCTCAGCCAGGAGACCGAGAAGCGGCGCGAGGAGCTGGAGATCTACATCCCGCCAGGTCCGCGCCTGGGGGAGGTGGTCATCGAGTTCGACAAAGTGAGCAAGGCCTATGGCGACCGGCTGCTGATCGAGGACCTCACCCTGCTGATCCCACCCGGCAGCATCGTGGGCATTGTGGGGCCCAACGGGGCCGGCAAGACCACCCTGCTCAGGATGATCACCGGCGCCGAAAAGCCCGACAGCGGCACCCTGCGCCTGGGGCAGACGGTGAGGGTGGCGTACATGGAGCAGTTGCGCGAGACCCTGGATGGGGAAAAAAGCGTGTGGGCGGAGATCTCCGGGGGGCAGGAGACGCTGGTCCTGGGCGAGCGCAAGATGAATTCCCGGGCCTACGTGGGCAGCTTCAACTTCATGGGGCCAGACCAGCAGAAGAAGGTGGGGGTGCTTTCGGGCGGCGAGCGCAACCGGGTGCTCTTGGCCAAGGTGCTCAAGGAGGGGGCCAACGTGCTGATGCTGGACGAGCCCACCAACGACCTGGACGTCAACACCATGCGGGCGGTGGAAGAGGCCATCGAGTCCTTTGCCGGCTGCGCCCTGATCGTCAGCCACGACCGTTGGTTCCTCGACCGGGTGGCCACCCATATCCTGGCCTTCGAGAGCGAGAGCCAGGTGCACTGGAGCATCGGCAACTACGCCGATTACGAGGAAGACCGCCGCCGCCGGCTGGGTGAGACGGCGGCCCAGCCCCATCGCATCCGCTACAAGAGCCTCAAGAGGTAGACCATGCGCAATCAACTCAAGGCCTTGCTCACCGAGGGCAAGGTGGCCCTGGGCGCCCAGCTGCGCTTCGGCTCCCCGGCCATCGCCGAACTCTTCGGTCTGGCCGGGTACGACTGGCTTCTGATCGACACTGAGCACGCCCCCCAGACCCCGCCCGGGGTGATGGCCCAGCTCCAGGGCGCCGGCTGCACCCCGGCTACGGTTCTAGTGCGGGTGGCCAGGAACGACCCGGACCTGATCAAGCTCTACCTGGACATGGGCGCCGCCGGCATCGTGGCGCCCTTTGTCAACACCTCTGCCGAGGCCCAGGCCGGGGCCCTGGCTTGCCGCTATCCGCCCCTGGGCACCCGGGGCTGGGGCCCGGACCGGGCGGCCGGGTACGGGTTGCGCAGCCAGGAGTACACCGCCGCCAGCGACCGGGAGGTGATCTTCGTGCCGATCATCGAGTCGGCCCAGGCCATCGAGAACATCGAGGGCATCCTCGGGGTGGAAGGGGTGGACAGTTGCATCGTGGGACCGGTGGACCTGTCCATCTCCATAGGTACGCCCTTCGACTACCAGAGCCAGCCCTTCCAGCAGGCCCTGGACGCAGTGCTGGTGGCGGCGCGGCGTACCGGTAAGCCGGCGGG
>JACPJE010000104.1 GCA_016187725.1 Candidatus Latescibacterota bacterium | reverse complement strand
CAAGGACCGCACCCAGGAGTGGCTGGAGGTGCACCGCCTGGCCCACGGCACAGGGATGCGCACCACCGCCACCATGATGTACGGGCACGTGGAGACCATCGAGCACCGGCTGCAGCCCCTGCACCTCTTGCGTCAGCTGCAGGACCAGACCGGCGGCTTCACCGCCTTCATCAGCTGGAATTTCCAGCCCGACCACACTGACCTGGCCGCCGATCCAGAGCGCTGGCAGGGGCGCAAGGCCACGGGTTTCGACCACCTGCGCACCGTGGCCGTGGCCCGGCTCTTCCTCGACAACTTCCCCCATTTCCAGGCTTCATGGGTGACCCAGGGGCCCAAGATCGCCCAGCTCAGTCTGAATTGCGGGATCGACGATTTCGGCAGCACCATGCTGGAGGAGAACGTGGTCAGCGCCGCCGGCACCAGCCACACCGGGCAGATGACCCTGGCGCGTATGGAGGAATTGATCCGCGATGCCGGGTACGAAGCGCGCCGGCGCAACACCGCCTATCAGTTCGTCGCCACCCCTCCCCGGCCCGAGGCCCTGCGAAAGGCCGCGAGCGCATGAAGGTCCGCCTGGGGGCGGTGAGTTTCCTCAACACCCGCCCCCTCATCATCTCCCTGCAGCGGGAGGATGCTCCCTTCGCCCTCAGCTATGCAGTGCCCTCGGTCTGTGCCGCGGAACTGCGGGCCGGCCGGGTGGACCTGGGGCTCATCCCCAGCATCGAGTACGCCCGCAGCCCTGAGCCCTATTGCATCGTCCCCGGCGTGTCGCTGGCCTGCCAGGGCGAGGTGCTCAGCGTGCGGCTCTTCTGCCAAAAGGAGGTCGGGCAGCTCAGGCGGGTGGCCCTGGACCAGAGTTCCCGCGCCTCGGCGGTGCTCCTGCGCGTCCTGCTGCGCGAGAAATACCAGCTGGACCCCGAGTTCGTCGAGACCGCCCCCGATCTAGAGCTGATGCTGGCCCAGGCCGACGCGGCCCTGCTCATCGGCGATCCCGTGTTCCGCTTCCGCCAGCGCCAGAGCCTGGACCTGGGGCTGGAGTGGCAGGAGCTGACCGGCCTGCCTTTCGTCTTCGCCTTCTGGGCCGGCCGCCCCGAGGCCCTGACCGCCCCGCTGGCCACCGCGCTGGTCCGGGCCAAGGAAGAGGGCCTGCGGCGCATCCCGGCCATCGCCCGGGACCACGCCAGGCAGCAGGGCGGCGACTGCACCTTTTATCAGCGCTATCTGGAGCAGCACATGCGCTTTGAACTGGGGGAAGCCGAACTGGCCGGCCTGCGCGAGTACTACCGCCTGGCCCATCGCCACTGCCTGATCGAGGCGGTTCCCGAATTGCGGTTTTACGAGCTGGCCGCTCAGTAGGGGCGCATCGCGATGCGCCCCCGCGGGAGGGTATACATGAAGTGGCTGGAAGCGGTCTTTATCTACGGCCACATGATCAAGTTTTCCCACAGCGTCTTCGCCCTGCCCTTTGCCCTCAGCGGCGCGGCCCTGGCCGCCACCCGGAGCGGCCTGCGCCCAGCCCAGGTGGGTTGGATCGCCCTGGCCATGGTGGCGGCCCGCAGCGCGGCCATGGGCTTCAACCGCCTGGTCGACCGCCGCCTCGATGCGGCCAACCCGCGCACCCACAACCGCGAGTTGCCGCGCGGGGTGGTCACCCCCCTGGCGGTGGGTCTCTTCGTCGTCCTGTCCTCCGGGCTGCTGATCCTGGCCGCCCACCAGCTCAATCCACTGTGTTTCTATCTCTCGCCTCTGGCCCTGGCCATCCTCTTCTTCTATTCCCTGACCAAGCGCTTCACCTGGACCTCCCACCTCTTCCTGGGCCTGAGCCTGGGGGGCGCGCCCCTGGGGGCCTGGCTGGCAGTGGCCGGCCGTTTCGATCTGCCCCCGGTGGTGCTGGGCCTGGCAGTGCTGGCCTGGGTGGCCGGCTTCGACATCATCTACGCCTGCCAGGACTACGACCACGACCAGGGCGCCGGCCTCCACTCTATCCCCGTGCGCTTCGGCATCGGCCCCTCCCTGTGGCTGGCGCGGCTGCTCCACCTGATCTCCCTGCTGCTCTTGGCTCTGCTGGGCCAGTTGATGGGGCTGGGCGCCCTGTACCTGGCCGGGCTGGGGGTCATCGCTGCGCTGCTGATCTGGGAACACCGCCTGGTCCGGGCCGAGGATCTGTCTGCGCTGGACATGGCCTTCTTCACCATGAACGGCATCATCAGCACCGTGTACTTCGCCTTCACCCTGGCCGATCTTTTGTTTTTGGGAGAGGCCGTGCTGTGGTTGTGAACCAGACCCAGGGCAAAGCAGACACTATAGAAATGGAGTCCCCCCAATGACCCAGACCACCGACACCTTCCTGCACATCGTCGATTCCGACGACCAGTCCATCTACCAGGTCCGCACCAAAGCCCCCGGACCCACCGGCAAGCTGCCGCTGGAGGTCGAGCAGGTGCTCAACTGGCCCAGCGGCCATCTCTTCGCTTACAGCCAGAACGCCGGCATGGGCTGGAACCCGGCCGAACTGGGCCGCCGGGAGTACCTGATCCTCAGCACCCAGGGCGGCATCCGCAAGCCCGACGGCACCCCCATTGCCCTGGGCTACCACACCGGCCACTGGGAGGTGGGATTGCTGATGGAGGAGGCCGCCGGCGAGTTACACCGCCTGGGCGGCATCCCCTTTGCCGCGTACTGCTCCGATCCCTGCGACGGCCGCACCCAGGGCACGACGGGCATGTTCGACAGCCTGGCCTACCGCAACGACGCGGCCACGGTCCTGGGCCGGCTCATCCGCTCCCTGCCCACCCGGCGGGGGGTGATGGGGGTGGCCACTTGCGACAAGGGTCTGCCGGCCATGATGCTGGCCCTGGCCGAGGCGCGCCAGTTGCCGGTGGTCATCGTGCCCGGCGGGGTGACCCTGCCTCCGGTGGACGGCGAAGACGCCGGCAAGATCCAGTCGGTGGGCGTGCGCCTGGCCCACGGCGAACTGAGCATCGACGAGGTCAATGACCTGGGCTGCCGGGCCTGCGCCACCGGCGGGGGGGGCTGCCAGTTCCTGGGCACTGCCGCCACCTCCCAGGTGGTGGCCGAAGCCCTGGGCCTGAGCCTGCCCCACTCGGCCCTGGCCCCCTCGGGCGAACCGGTCTGGCGCGAGATGGCCCGGCGCTCGGCCCGGGCCCTGATGGCCCTCGACCAGGCCGGCATCACCTCCAATGATATCCTCAGCGAAGCCGCCATCCACAACGCCATGGTCACCCACGCGGCCTTTGGCGGCTCCACCAACCTGATCCTGCACGTGCCGGCCATCGCCCATGCCGCCGGCCGCCCGCGCCCCACCGTGGCAGACTGGGACCGGATCAACCGCCAGGTGCCGCGCCTGGTGGACGTGCTGCCCAACGGCCCCGAGTACCACGTGACCGTGCGCGCCTTTTTGGCCGGCGGCGTGCCCGAGGTCATGCTCCACCTGCGCCGCCTGGGCCTGCTCAAAGAGGAGGCCCTCACTGCCACCGGCCGCACCCTGGGGGAGAACCTCGACTGGTGGGAGCGCTCCGAGCGGAGGCAGCTCTTTCGCAAGAAACTCGAAGAGCTGGACGGGGTGTCGCCGGACCGGGTCATCCTCGCCCCCGAGCAGGCCCGCCGCAAGGGCCTGACCAGCACCGTCTGTTTCCCCATGGGCAACCTGGCCACCGAGGGTTCGGTGGTCAAGGCCACCTCCATCGACCCTTCGGTGGTGGGCGCCGACGGGATCTACCGCCACCAGGGACCGGCCAAGGTCTTCACCACCGAAAGGGCTGCCATCGCCGCGCTCAAGGCCCAGGCCATCCAGCCCGGCGACGTGATGGTGCTGCTCAGCTGCGGCCCCATGGGCACCGGGATGGAGGAGATCGCCCAGATCACCACGGCCCTCAAGTACCTCGACTACGGCAAACACGTGGCTGTGCTCACCGACGCCCGTTTTTCGGGCTTCTCCACCGGCGCCTGCCTGGGCCATATCAGCCCCGAGGCCCTGGCTGGCGGCCCCATCGGCAAGCTGGTCGATGGGGATCTGATCGAGATCACCATCGACCGGGAGAACCTCAAAGGCAGTGTGAACTTGGTGGGGGAAGGTAGCCGGGAATGCGGCGCCGATGAAGGGGCACGGGTGCTGGCCTGCCGCCCCCTGCGCCCGGACCTGGCCCCCGAAGAGCACCTGCCAGACGCCACCCGCCTGTGGGCAGCGCTGCAGAATGTGGGGGGCGGCACCTGGGGCGGCTGCGTCTACGACGTGGAGACCATCATCCAGACGCTGAAAGCAGGCCAGCAGGCCCTGGCCGCCGGAGCGGGGCAATGAGCAAGAAGGAGCTGGTGGTCGCCGTCACCGGGGCCAGCGGCGCCCTGTACGCAGGCCGGCTGCTGCGGGCCCTGCTCTGCGGGGGACACCGGGTGCACGCGGTGCTCTCGCGCTACGGGCGTTATCTGTTGTGCGAGGAGTTGGGCTGGCAGCCGGAAAAAGAATCCCTGCCCCAGTTTCTGGAGCGCTTGTACGGAGAAGAGATCCGGGCGGGAGAACTGCGCGAGTACGGCGTGGGGGAGCTGACCAGCCCCCTGGCCAGCGGTTCGGTTTCCACCGAGGGCATGGTGGTGGTGCCCTGTTCCACCAAAACCCTCTCGGGCATCGCCTGCGGGGCGTCGAGCAACCTCATCGAGCGGGCCGCGGATGTGACCCTCAAGGAGCGCCGGCCCCTGATCCTGGTAGTGCGCGAGACCCCGCTCAACCTGATTCAACTGCGCAACCTGATTGCCGTGGCCGAGGCTGGGGCCATCGTGCTGCCGGCCATGCCGGCCTTTTATCAGAAACCCAAGACCTTCGACGACCTGGGCGATTTCATCGCCGGCCGCATCTGCAACCTCTTCCACATCCCGCACCAACTCTTCCCCACCTGGACCGGACCCACCGAACCAGCCACCAAATAATAAAATAAGGGATCCGGAAGCGCTGCCTGCACGAGGAGTGACAGACAGTTTTGGAGGGGAGGTCCTGCCTCCGGATCCCAGGATGACCCGCCTCAAGGCGCTGCTCTCGTGCCGTCTGTGCGAGGAGAGACAGACGCGAGCAGGAGAAGCATCGCCCTATTTTTTGGCCTCGGGCAAGGAGGGCGACGGGTGCGCTTCCCCCTTTTGCAACATGTGTGCCAGGGTTTTCTTCTCGTGCCATAACTCTCTTATAATCATTATCTTAAAATAATTTTGAAATCACAAAAAACGATGTGGTCCCATGTCTTTTTTTGTGCAATTCATCGCTTGATCTTGTACCCGAACCAACCCGCGCCACAAGATCTAGATCCGCGAATTTTGGGTAAAAAAAGTGGGGGGAAAAACTTGCAGGAAGGGGGATGAAAAACTTTCCGCTAGCGGTTCTTACCAACGATGAAAAGCGGCGGGGAGATGACCCTGGAGTTCTTTCCCGGGGAGTGGCAGGGAAGGGAAGGCCGCGTGGCGCAACGCCCCAACGTATGGGGCGTTGCGGGGGAAGGGTCTTGGGGGGCACAGCGCGTTTTACGCAGCACACCATACGTTGGTGTGCTGCGGGCCGCGCCTTGAGAGAGGCCGGAGTGGGTCGCTCCCCACCGCCTCAAAGCAACCGTTCCAGATTTGGATTGCGCGCCCACTTGGGCACCATGCCCCGCAGCCGGCACCCCTGCTCCTCGATCAGCCCCCAGCAGACCGTCCAGGCGCCAAAGCTGCACAGCACCTCGCCCCGCTCTGGCACCGGCGGCTCCAGCACCACCGCCTCGCCGCGGAACAGGGTCTGTACCTGGGGCCAGTCCAGTTCCACGCGCCGCCCCTGCATCCGCTCTCCCCACCGCGACACCGCGCCCTGAGACAGGTAGTAGTGCTCCTGCTGCCGGCGGGCCAGATGCAGGCCGGCCCGCACAAAATGGGGGTAATGCGCCCGCAGCCCGGCAGCAGCGCGCGGCTCCAGGCTCAGGTAGCGCCCGTCCAGCGCCAACACCTGGCCCTCGGGCACCGCAAACTCGACGCCCCATCGCTCCTCCAGGGCCGCGCGCACCGGTCTGGCCTCCACCTCGCTGCCGGCCTCCTCCCACTGGTCGGCGTCGCCCTCCGCCGACTCCCAGACCGTGGGCTGCAGCTTGCGAATCTTGGCCACAAAAGCCCCCTCGGTGCGGTGCAGGTGCGGCCAGACCCGCGCCATCAGGGCAAAGTCGGCGGGATAACGAGCGGCCAAATCCGCCGGCAGCGGGGTCCGCTCCAATCCCTCCACCGGCAGCACCTCGACCTGCCCGGGATGGCGGCGCGCCAGCGCGGCGAGCACCTCCTCGTTCTCCTCCAGGCTCAGCGAGCAGGTGGAGTACACCAGCACCCCCCCCGGGCGCAGCAGGTGAAAGGCAGCCCGCAGCAGCCCCTTCTGCTGCTGGGCCTTGTGCCCTGCCTCCTCGGGCGACCAGTAGTTGAGCATCCGGGTGTCCTTGCACAGCACCCCGTCGCCGCTGCAGGGAGCATCGAGCAGCACCCGGTCGAAGTAGTTGTGAAAATAGCGGGCCAGCAGCGTGCCCGGCGCCTTGCTCAGCACTGCATTGCAGACCCCGCAGCGCTCCAGGTTGCCCACCAGCGGGGGCACGCGGCCGGCCACCGGCTCGTTGGCCACCAGCAGCCCGGTATTCCCCAGGCGGGCGGCGATCTGGGTGGCCTTGCCCCCTGGCGCGGCCGCCAGGTCCAGGACCCGCTCTCCGGGCCGGGGATCCAGCGCCTCCACCGCCAGCAAAGGCGCCTTGGCCTGCAGATAGAAGGCCCCCAGGGCGTGTTCGAGGGTGCGGCCCAGGCGCAATGCCGAGTCAGACAGCACAAAAGCCCGGTCGCACCAGGGCACTGCCTCCCCCCGCTCCTGGAGCCAGTGCAGGAGCGATGCCGGCTGCGGCCGCAGCGCATTGAGCCGCAGGGTGGGCGGGGGCAGTTCCAGGGCCGCGCGGCGGAATTCGGCCCGCTGCCCCGCATCCCCAAGCAGCTGCTCCAGATGGGACAAGAGCGCTTCCAGCCGGACCTCGGCTGCGGGGGTGGGGGTTTCTTTGCGCATTTTGGTCCTTATAGTTTTATTCATGGCGATGACTGACCCGCTCTCAAATTCTAGGCCCCTCGCTCAGCCACTGCAAGGAATTCCGCGATTTTCGCAGGCCTTCATCGTCAGCGACCTGCACCTGGGCTCCCGCTACTTTTGCCACCGCCCCTTTCTGGCCTGGCTGGATGGGCTGCCGGCCGCCGCGCCGCTGATCCTCAACGGCGATATCATCGACGATCCCCGCCATCCCCTGGGCCCGGAGCACCGGGCCGTGCTCGAACGCCTGGTCGCCGAATCGCACCAGCGCCCCCTGGTCTGGGTCTACGGCAACCACGACGAGAACTTCACCCTGGAGGATGCCGGCCGGATCCGGTTCGCCCGCCACTGGGCCATAGACCAGCGCCTGCTCATCGTCCACGGCGACGACCTGGATGAGGTCATGCCCCGCCACCAGTTCTTCAAGAGGATCTTCAAACTGGTGCACCGCCTGCGCATCAAACTCGGCTTCCCCGACGTGCACGTGGCCCAGTACGCCAAAAAGTGGGGCCTGCTCTACCGCGTCCTCAACCGGCACGTGGCCCGCAAGGCCCTGCGGGTGGCCCGCTCCCAGGGCTTTGCCGCGGTGACCTGCGGCCACACCCACGCGGCCATGGACCTGAAGGAAGGAGAGGTGCGCTATCTCAACACCGGGGCCTGGACCGAAGAGCCCCACCACTTCATCGCCGTGACCCCCGAAGAGATCCGGCTGTGCGCGTACCAGCACCCCTGAGACGCCGCTGCGCCTGGCTGGCGTGCTGGGTCTGGTGGCCTTGCCAGGCCGGCGCCGGAGCGGAGTTCACCTGGCCCCTGGCCCTGGAGCACGCCCTGTCCTCGACCTTCGGCGAAACCCGCCCCACTGCCTTCCACGCCGGCATCGACCTGAAAACCCAGGGCAAGACCGGCTTCGAGGTGCGCGCCCCGGCCGGCGGGTACCTCTGGCGGGTGCGCACCTCGCCCTGGGGGTACGGCAGATCCCTGTACCAGAAGCTGGACGACGGCCGCATCCTGGTCTACGCGCACCTGCAGGGTTTCGCTCCTCCCATCGCCGCGCGCGTGGCCCGGGCCCAGCAGGCGAAACAGGCCTACACCGTGGATCTCGAACTCCAGCCCGGCGAAGTCCCCGTCGCCCGCGGCCAGCTCATCGCCTGGAGCGGGGACAGCGGCATCGGCGCGCCCCATCTCCACCTGGAAGTGCGGGACGCGGACAATATCCCCCTCAATCCCCTGATCCACGGCTTCCAGGTGGAGGATACCCTTCCCCCCCTCTTCCAAGGCCTGGCCCTGGTGCCGATGGGCATGGAAAGCCAGGTCGATGGCAGCCATCGGCCCGTCTGGGTGGCGCTGCGGGGCGCGGCTGACAGGTACGAAGCCGAAGATACCCTGATCGCCGCCGGCCGCTTCGGGGTCAGCGCCCAAGTCCACGACCTGGCTGACGCAGCCCCCAACCAGCTGGCCCCCTACCGCCTCCGCCTGTACGTGGACGGCAAATCCCAGGTCACCTCCACCTACACCCGGGTCTCCTATACCGACGGCCACCAGGTTTTCCTCGACCGCCTCCGCCTCGACTTCCCCGGGGGCAGCGGGGTCTTCTTCAACCTCTTCCGCCTGAGGGGCAACCGCCTCGAATTCTACGACCTGCCCCCCGGCGCCGACGGGCTCCTGCGCTGCGGCGCCGGGGCCCTGGCCAGGGGCCCTCATGAACTGGTCATCCAGGCCGAGGACGCTGCCGGCAACACCTCCCGGGCGCAGCTCCAGGTGCTGGTGGACGAACTGCCGCGCATCCTCGAATTCCAGCTGCATCCCGCCGGCTCCACCCTCAGGGCCCAGGCCCAGGTGGAGGACCCCGATGACACCGAGCTGGAATTGGAACTGTCCTGGTCTGCGGATGGCCGGCAGTGGCAGCCCGAACTGGCCACCCGGGGGGAACCTGGCGCCCATCAGTGGGAGTTGCCGGCCAAAGCAGGGCTCTGGCGACTGCAGGCCCGCGATGCCCTCGGCGGCGCGGACTTCAAGACCGGTGCCCTGGGCGAAGATGCCACCCTACCGGTGCAGTTTTCCCTGGAGTACCAGGCCTTTCCCGATTTTGCCGAAGTGCAGCTTTCCACCGGCCATCCCCTGGCCGCCGCCCCGCTCCTGATCTTTGCCGATGCCCAACGCCGCGAAACCCTGGCGCTGCGGCAGACCGGTCTGCAGGAATACCGCGCCAGCCTCCCCTTCAACCCCGCCGGGGGCGCGCTGACCATCCAGGTGGCAGACCACACCGCCCCCTCCCTGACCCTGCTCCAGCAGCAGGTCAACCCCGGACAGGAGGCTCAGGTCCAGTGGGGCGGAGGCGAGGCCCGGCTGCGCTTTGCCGCCGGCAGCGCGTACGCCCCCTTCTTCCCCCAGGCCCGGCCCTTTTCCCCCCCGGCCGCCGTCGGCCTGGAGCGCACTGAGGTGGGTTGCGATTTCACCCCGGAGCGGCTCAGCTTCGACCAGCAGGTGGAAGTCTTCCTGCGCTACCCGCCCGAGGTGGCAAATCCCCGGCGATTGGGCCTGTACCAGGACCGGGGCGAAGGCGAGTGGTCCCTGGTGGGGAACGAACTGGACATTGCCCAGCGCCTGGTGGGCGCCAAGGTGCGCCGGCTCCTGCGCTATGCCCTCTTCAGCGATACCCAGGCCCCCAGCATCACGGTCCTGCAGCCGGCCGCCGGCGCCACCCTCGAGGAGCGGCGTCCCCTGCTGCGCGCCCAGGTGGGCGACGAAGGCTCGGGTATCGGGCGGGAAGAGGATCTGACCTTGAGCCTGGACGGCCACCGCCTCATCGGCGAGTACGACCCCGAAGCCGGCACCCTCAGCAACCGACCCGAAGCCCCGCTCAAACCGGGGCGGCATCTGCTGGAGGTCAAAGTCCGCGACCAGAGCGGCAACCAGGCCGAGGCCCGGGCCGAATTCACGGTCAGGTAGTTGCTCGGCGGGAGAACAAGGGGGCGAGGCGCCCCTGCAGGAAGGCGAAGGCCTCTTCGGGGGTGTCGGCCCAGGACAGGAGTTCCCGGTCCTGGGGATCGATGGTGCCCCAGCGTTCCAGGGCCCCGAAATCGATCACCTCTTCCCAGAAGCCACGGCCGTAGAGGAGCACTGGCATGCCCCGGCTGCGGCCGGTCTGGATGAGGGTGAGCACCTCGGCCAGTTCGTCGAGGGTGCCAAAGCCCCCCGGAAAGACCACCAGGGCGCAGGCCAGCTGCACGAACCAGAGCTTGCGCATGAAGAAGTAGTGGAACTCCAGATTCAGGGCCTCGGTTATATAGGGGTTGGGCTGCTGCTCGTGGGGCAGGCTGATATTGAGCCCCACCGAACGGCCCCCGGCCTCAGCCGCCCCCCGGTTGGCCGCCTCCATGATGCCCGGCCCGCCTCCGGAGCACACCACAAAAGGCTCTCCGCCCAACTGGCCGGCCCAGGCAGTCAAGAGCTGGGCCAGCCGGCGGGCATCCTCGTAGTAGCCTGCCAGTCTGAGGCAGGTCTCCAGGCGCCCCATCTCCTCCGCCCCGGCCTGGCGCCGGCGGGCCAGGGTCAGGGCGCGCTCGGCCTGGGCGCGGGAGGGGGCGCGGGCCGAACCGAAGAAAACCACTACGTTCTCGATGCGCTCCCGCTGGAAGCGCTCCTCCGGCTCCAGGTATTCGGCCAGGATGCGCAGGGTGCGGGCCCCGGGGCTGGTGAGAAACTCGATATTGCGATAAGCTTTGGTGGGCATGGTTCAGTTTCGCAGCGCAGCCAGCGCGGTGCGCAGCCGCCCGGCCAGCTGCACCAGGGCCTGGCTGGCCGGCGCCTGGGGAGCCGCCACCACCAGTGGGGTGCCCGTGTCGGCGCAGAGGCGCAGCTGCGGATCGAGGGGGATCTGGCCCAAGAGCGGCGTTTCAAAGGTGCGGGCCAGCCCTTCGCCGCCCTCGCCGAAGAGGGCGCTGGTGTGCTGGCAGTTGGGACAGGTGAAGGCGCTCATGTTTTCGATGATGCCCAGCACCGGCACCCTGACCTGGCGGAACATCCCCACCCCGCGGCGCACGTCCTCGATGGCCAGGGCCGAAGGGGTGGTGACGATGGCCGCCCCGGTGAGCGGGGCGCTCTGGGTCAGGGTGATCTGCACGTCGCCGGTGCCGGGGGGCAGATCCAGCACCAGCAGGTCGAGGGGGCCCCACTCGACCTGGAAGAGGAATTGGTCAATCATCTTGGCCAGCATGGGCCCCCGCCAGATGACCGGGGCCCCCCGCTCGATGAGCAGCCCCATCGAGATGACCTTGAGGCCGTGGGCCTGGCCTGGCACCAGCAGGCCCGATGGGGAAACCGTGGGTTTCTGGCTCAGGCCCAGCATGCCCGGGATATTGGGGCCGTAGATGTCGGCGTCCATCAGGCCCACGGCCAGCCCCTGGCGGGCCAGGGCCACGGCCAGGTTGGCGCTGAGGGTGGACTTGCCCACGTTCATGCAGACCTCGGGTCAGATAGGTCATCTCAATATCTGGCATGTAAGATAGATGTGCAAGACACTCCTGCGAGGGCAAAAGCCATGATGCTCCTCTCCCTGCTGGCCGGCCTCTGCCTGGCCGGCTGCACCAACGTGGCCCAGATGCAGCAGAAGTACGAGGCGGGCGACCACCGGCAGTTGGACAATCTGGTGGAGATCGTCGCGCGCCCCGACTACCCCTATGCCACCCGCAAGAACGCCGCCCGCGCCCTGGGACAGATCGGCGACCGCAAGGCAGTGCCGGTGCTGATCGGAGTGCTGGGCGAGTACGACCAGCGCACCACCCTCAAGGTGGAAGCGCTCAAGTCCCTGGGGGCCATCGGCGACCCCTCGGCGGTGGAGTCCATCGGCCGGCTGCTGGACCGCTCCCTGGAACAGGCCGACGCCGATTTGCGCCTGGCCGCCCTGCCGGTCCTGGGCCAGCTGGGCGGCGCCCCGGCGGCCGCAATCTTATTGAGAGCCCTGCGCTATTACGACCTGCTCAAGATGCGCGACGAATACAACCAGCGGCGCGGGGTCTTCTCCGGCGAGGAACAGCGGCTGTTGTTTGAAGCCGATTCCCTGGCGGCGGGGCGGCGGGGCGGCCCGGTGATGGGCATGTTCGGCGAGGATCAGATGCCTACCACCAGCATGTTCGGCACCGACATGAACCTGGGCACGCTGCAGATGCCCGATCCCACCCCGGAAGAGCGGGCCCAGGCCCGCGCCGCCCTGCTCCAGGTGGGCCCCCCGGCCGCCCCGGCCATCGTCGAATGCCTGGCCACCCAGGAGATAAGCCCCGGCTTGCGCCAGGACCTGGAGGCCCTGCTGGCCCAGCTGCAGCCGGCCGATCCCGCACCTGCCCAAACCGGGCCTGATTCGGCTCCCCGATAGTTGACAAAAAGCGCCCACCTTGCCTATAATAAACCATCCTATTATCAAGGGGGACGCCTCCTGTTTCGCGGCCTTGCCAAATCCACTATGGACAAAGACCTCGGTCCCATTCTCCAGGGTTGGCCTTACGCCCAGGGCCAGTTGCGGGTGCGCAAGGTCGCCGGCGGGGATGGCCGGCCCAGGATCCAGATCCGCATGGACATGGGCCTGATGCAGCTGGAGTGGTCGGGCCGCCCGGATGGGTCCCGGCCGCGCGACAGCCTTTCCCTGCTCGACTACTTCAAGGGCGAGTGCCGGCGCCGCCAGCAAGAGGACCAGGCCGGCTCCCTCAGCCTCTCGCGCATCGACTGCTGGGAACTGGGCCAGGAGGCCATGCAGTACTACTGGCGCCGCCTCAGTTTCTTCGAGTTGAAAGAATACGCCCGGGCCGAGCAAGACGCCCTGCACAACCTGGACATCCTGGACCTGTGCCAGGAATACGCCGAACATCCCGAGGACCGCCAGATCGCCCACCAGTACCGGGCCTTTGTCACGGCCCACCGCATCCAGGCCAGCGTGCTCTCCCTGCTGGAAGGGCACGACCACCAGGGCGCGCTGCGGCGGCTCAGATTGGGCATAGTCCAGCTCGAGGAAATCCTCACCCGGCAGGGCGATCTCGAACACCCCGATTCCTGCCAGGAACTGAACTTCCTGCGCCAGTGGGAAAAGGAACTGGAGCACAGCCGTCCCCTGAGCCCCGAGGAAAAACTCAGCGCCGAACTCGCACGGGCCATCGAGCAGGAGCGTTTCGAGCTGGCCGCTTCGCTGCGCGACCGCCTGCGCGTCCTCAAGGCCCAGCGGCGCGGCGATCCGGGCAGTCTCTGAGGGTCTCCCCACCTCCATGCGCAACGCCGGCAGGCCGAGCAGGACCGGGCCCTCCTCTCGGCCCTTCTTTTTGCAGGCTCTGCTGATGCTGCTGGCCTGCCAGCTGGGCCAGTGGTGGGGCTGCAGCCCGGTACCCCAGCGGACCGCTCCCGACCCGGAGGCCGAGCTGGTCCAGGAGGGCATGGCAGTGGCCGGCTCCAATCAGCTGGGCCTGCGCCTGACCAACCCGGCCCGGCACCGCCAGACCCTGGTCGCCCGCCTGGAACTCAAGACCCCTGCGGGGCGTCCATTGGCGCACGAACAGACCCTGCGCCTGGCTCCCGGGGCGTCTCGCCAGGTGGCGCTGCCCTTCCAGGCAGAGGAGCCGGGGCTCTACACTGGATCTTTGAAAGTCTACGCACCGGGCAGCGGCCGTCTGATCCGCGCCTTCCCGGATCTGCAGATTCCGGTCTGGGCCCGGTGGGAATTCACCCCGGACCGCTCCTATTACACCTCCGAAGCTCAGCTGCGCTTTCGCAGCCGGCTGCGCCGGGGCAAGGGGGAGGGCAAAAAGCTGCTGGTGGAGTTGCGGGAGGGCGAGCAGGTGCGCGCCAGACAGCAGCTCCCCTTCCGCGGCAGCGAGGCGCTGGGAACGCTGGGGATAACGCAGTTGCCCCCGGGCTGCTATACCCTGCGGGCCAGGCTCCAGGGGCCGGCCGGGGTGGAGGATTCGCTCAACTGCCAGGTGTGCAAATACCCGCCGGCTCCCCAGGAGGTCAAGGTCGATCTCTTCGCCCAGAGCCTGCTGGTGGAGGGTGAGCCCTTTTTCCCCATCGGCCTGTACTGGTTGCACGCCGAGGACCTGGAAGAACTGAAGCGGCTCCACTTCAACTGCGGCGACTACTTCTACAAGCTGCGCGGCGCCGAGATCGCCGCGCTGATGGACCAGGCTGCCCGGAGCGGGGTCCGCATCCTGCTGGAGCTGACCCCTTTCATCCGTGGGCGGGCGGAGCCGGACTACCAGGCCATCGCGGCCACAGTCGAGCGCTACCGCCGCCATCCGGCCCTGCTGGCCTGGTACCTCGTCGACGAGCCGGCCGACGCCCGGGTGGATCCGGCGCTTTTGGAGCGGATCTACCAGCAGTTGCGCCAGTCAGACCCGTACCACCCGGTTTATCTGGTAAACAACCGGCCGCACAGTTATGGGACTTATCTGGGGGCCAGCGATATCCTGGCCATCGACGTGTACCCTGTGCCCGACCATCCCCTCACCCGGGTGCGGGACTACATGCAGCAGGCGCACTGGGCCGCGCAGGGACGCAAACCCATCTGGCTGGTGGCCCAGGCCTTCGGCAACGTCGAGCACTGGGCCCGCCCCCCCACCCCGGCCGAGTTGCGCAATATGGTCTTTCAGGGGTTGGTGCAGGGGGCGGGCGGGTTGCTTTTCTACCGCTACTGCCAGGAGGGGGAGCAGCAGCTCCAGCCGCCGGCGCTGTGGCGCGAGATGCGCGCCCTGGCCGCCGAACTGGGGGCCCTCGGCCCGGTGCTGGCCGCCCCCGCGCCCCTGGCGCAGGCGGAAAGCGCCGACGGCCCCCAGGGCGTGGAGGCCATGCTCAGGGAATACCAGGGACAGTACTATCTTTTTGTGGTCAATTGCCGGGCTGCGGCCCAGCGCGCGCGCTTCCGCCTCCGGGGTCTGCCCGCCCTGGCGCGGGTGGAGGCCCTCTATCAATCACAGGCGCCTGCTCTGCAAGACGGCCTGCTGGTCATCGACCTGGCGGCTCTGGGAGTGGGAATCTACCGGCTCGAACCGGCTGGCACATGAGGTGAACGATGCAGAAGAAAGCCAAGACTCCTTCCAAGGCCAAGCCCGCCAAGGCCGCCAAGGTCAAGAGCACCCCCAAGGCGCCGCCGGCCAAAAAAGCCGCCGCCCCCGCCAAAAAACCCGAGCCCGCCTCCCTGACCAAGCGCGAGTTGGAGAAGGTCAGGAAAGGGCTCCTGGAACGCCGCGCCCAATTGCTCAACGACCTGGACGGGACGGCCAATGCCATCGACAACCTCCAGGACCCCAAGGCCGACGACTTCGACCGGGCGGTGGAAGCCGGCACCATGGAGCTGCTGGTCACCCTGGGCGACACCGAGCGCCGGGAACTGGAGGAGATCACCCTGGCCATCGAGAAGATCGACAACGGCACCTACGGCCACTGTGAAGCCTGCATAGAGAAGCCCCTCAAGCTCTGCCCGACCTGCCCCTTCATCCCCAAGCTCAGGCTCGAAGCCCTGCCCACCGCCCGGCTCTGCGTGGCCTGCCAGGTGGCTGAGGAGCAACACCAGATCCCCTCCTATACCCGCCTGCGGCCCCGGCGCATGATCTTCGGGGAGGAGATCGAGGAGTTCTCGCATCCGCTGATGGAGACCAACGACGATAACTAGTTCCCCGGTACTTCGACCAGTTCGCTCAATTCGGCCGTGGTGGCCTGGCGCAGGTTGTCGATCTGGAGGTAATAGCCGATGCGGGCGTCGAGGGCATTGGTGCGGGCGGAGGTGAGCTGTCCCTGGGCGATGAGCATGTCCTGGCTGCGGGAGAGGCCCAGGTCAAAGCGCTGCTGCTCGCGGGCGAAGGTTTTTTCGGCCACGCTCAGGGCTGCCTGGCTCAACTCGATCTGGCGTTCGGCCTCCTTGAGACTGTTCACCGCGTCCCGGATCTGGAGGACGATGCTCTGGCGCAGCAATTCCTGATTAGTCTGCAACTGCTCCAGGGCCAGTTCCTGCTGGCGCACCTGGCTGCGCCGCGCGCCCCCGTCGATGAGCGGGGCGCGCACCTGGATGTTCATACCCCACTGGTTGCGTTCGAGGCGCTGATGCACATCGCTGAGCTTGTCCCCCTGCCCCCTCAGCCCCACCGTGGCATTGAGCGTGGCGGTGGGCCCGGTCTGGCTGCGGACGCTGCGCAGGCTCAGCCGCTGGCTCTCCTCGTCGAGCAGGGAGGCCTGCAGGTCCGGGCGGCGACTCAGCCCCATCGCCACGGCCTTTTCCAGCGAGATCGGGTATTTCTGGAAGGCGCCCTCGGGCAGCCCCTCCACCTCCAGGGGTTGGTCCCAATCCACGCCCAGCACTTCGCGCAGCCGGTCGCGGGCCCGCTCGATATTGCTCTGGGTCCTGGTGTAGCTGGCTTCGGCCTGGAGCATGTCCACCTCCAGGCGCAGGGCCTCGGTTTCGTCGAGGAAACCCACCTCCACCTTGCGGCGGGCCAGCTCCAGGGAAACCCTGGATCGTTCGAGGGTCTGCCGGTCGATGTCGAGCCGGCTCCGCACGCTCACCAGAGCGTAATAGGCCTGGGTCACCTGGGCTTCGAGCTGGAACTGGGCACGGCCGAAGTTGAGCCGGGCCCCGGCCAGGCCCAGCTCGGCCTGGGCCAGGGACACTTCTTCGGCAGGCTGGGCAAAGAGGCTCTGGGAATAGCCGAGGGCCAGGTCCCCCCGGTAGTCGCGGTAGGGCGCCTGGCGGTTGGAGCTGAAATCATAGAGCTGGCTCTGGGAACTGAGGGTGAAGCGGCCCAGGGAGCGCACCCGCTGGCTCAGCTCCAGGCTGCCCAGGTACTGGAGCGCGGTGTTCTCGTCGCGGACCCGGCTGGACAGGGCCTCGTTGACCAGCAGCTGGCGGTTATCCACGTAGCTGGGCAGGGTCATGTTCAACTGCAGACGGGGCTCAAAAGGGGCGCGCTGGGCCTGCAGTTGGAGCTGGCTGCGCTCCAGGGATTGGCGGTTGCGCTGGGTCTGGGGGCTCTGCTCCAGGGCCAGGGCCAGACACTGGGCCAGGGAGAGGGGCTGGGCGCCCGCCGCACCCGGCGCGCCCAGCGGGATCCACCCGCAACAGAGATACAAAAACCACTGCCACCGAAACAATTGGCGAAACGCGACATTCATAATGCTCTCCCGTGGATTGATGACCTAACTAGTCTAACCAATTAACTGGACCCCTTCAACCGGAATTTACCGAGAGATGGCCCTTTACCTGGTCACCGGCGGCGCCGGCTTCATCGGCTCCCACCTGGTCGAAGAACTGCTGCAGCGCGGCGAACAAGTGCGGGTGCTGGACAACTTCTCCACCGGCAAACGCGACAACCTCAGGGAAGTCCTGGACCGGATCGAACTGATCGAGGGCGACCTGCGCAGCTACCACACCGTGCGTCAGGCCGTGCAGGGGGTGGATTACGTGCTCCACCAGGGCGCCCTCCCCTCGGTGCCCCGTTCCATCGACGATCCCATCACCACCAACGAGGTCAACGTGGGCGGCACCCTCCACGTCCTCGACGCGGCCCGCGACGCCGGGGTGAAGCGGGTGGTCTACGCCTCGTCTTCGTCCATCTACGGCCCCGATCCCCAACTGCCCGTGCGCGAGAGCATGGCGCCGCGGCCGGTCTCGCCCTATGCCGTGGCCAAGCTGGCCGGAGAGAAGTACTGCCACGTGTTTTCCAAGGTGTACGGCCTGGAGACCGTGGCGCTGCGCTACTTCAATATCTTCGGGCCGCGCCAGGACCCCGCCTCCCAGTACTCGGCCTTTATCCCCAAGTTCGTCGTCGGCATCATGAAAGGCCGGCCGCTGACCATCGACGGCGACGGCACCCAGGCCAAGGATTTCACCTTCGTGAGCAATGTGGTGGAGGCCAATCTGCTGGCCCTCGAGGCCGAGGGCGTCAGCGGCGAGGTATTCAACGTGGGCTGCGGCCGCATGACCAGCGTCAGCGAGGTCGTCGGTCATATCCGGCTCATCGTGGGTGCTGAGGGGAGGATAACCCACGGCCCGCCACGGCCCGGGGACGTGCCCCACTCCCTGGCCGATATCAGCCGCGCCCGAGCGCAGTTGGGCTATGAGCCCCGGGTGGATGCCCGCCAGGGCCTGGCCCAGGTGGTGGCGTGGTTCCAAGCCAAATTCCCCAAGGAAGGTCTGCACTGATGAGCGCGCTGATCAAAAGGATTGAAGACCAGGATATCCGCCTGGCCATCATCGGCCTGGGGTACGTGGGATTACCCCTGGCCGTGGAATTCGCCGAGGCCGGCATCCAGACCACCGGCATCGACCTGGACACCCAGAAGGTGGACCAGGTCAATGCCGGCCACAGCTATGTGCAGGACACCCCCTCCCCGCGCCTGGCCCGGGCCGTGTCCCAGCATCACCTGAGGGCCACCGCGGACTTCAGCGTCCTGCGCCACACCGACTGCGTGTGCATCTGCGTGCCCACCCCGTTGAGCAAGACCAAGGACCCGGACATCTCCTACATCGTGGCGGCCTGCGAGCAGATCGTCCGCCATTTCCACCCCGGCATGCTGGTGGTGCTGGAGAGCACCACCTATCCGGGCACCACCACCGAGGTGATCCTGCCCCGGCTGAGCGCCGGGGGCGCCCAAGTCGGCCAGGACTTCTTCCTGGCCTTCTCCCCCGAGCGGGTGGACCCGGGCAACCACACCTGGCAGACCCGCAACACCCCCAAGGTGATCGGCGGGGTCACCCCTGCCTGCGCCCGGGCCGCCCTGGCCCTGTACCAAAACGCCGTGGACACCCTGGTGCCGGTCTCCTCCCCGGCCGCGGCGGAGATGGTCAAGCTGCTGGAGAACACCTTCCGCGCCGTGAACATCGGCCTGGTCAACGAAGTCGCCCTGATCTGCGACCGCCTGGACCTCAATGTGTGGGAGATCATCGAAGCCGCGGCCACCAAGCCCTTTGGCTTCATGAAATTCACCCCCGGTCCAGGACTGGGCGGGCACTGCATCCCCATCGACCCTCTGTACCTGTCCTGGAAGATGCGGGGCCTGGACTACGAGACCCGCTTCATCGACCTGGCCGACAAGGTCAATTCCTCCATGCCCCACCACGTGGTGCAGAAGGTGATGGAGGCCCTCAACGACGAGGGCAAGGCCCTCAAGGGATCGCGGGTGCTGGTGCTGGGGGTGGCGTACAAGGCGGATATCAGCGACGTGCGCGAAAGCCCTGCCCTCGACATCATCGAGCTGCTGCGCGCCAAGGGGGCCAGGGTGGCGTACAACGATCCCCATGTCCCCCATCTGCCCATGGAGCTGGGCGCGGACATGCAGTCAGTGGAACTGGACGAGGAACGGCTGACCTGGGCCGACTGCGTGGTGGTGGCCACCAGCCATAGCGGCTACGATTGGGAATGGATAGGGCAGCAGGCGCAGCTGGTGGTGGATACCCGCAACGCCTTCAAAGAGCACCAGGGGCCGGCCAGGGTGGTCAGGTTGTGATAGGCCTTGGGCGCTGTATCTTTGGTAGCTGTATCTTTGGTATAGGAATCCCCTGATGAGTACTTACACCTGACGGTCCGCTTCGGAGACTTGCCCGGCACATGCCCAAACCCCATCGCAAACCCCCAGCCAGCGCCCGGCCAGCCGCCCAGCCCAAAGCGCTCGGCCTCAGCCTCTTTCGCCAGGGCGACTACGCCGGGGCCATCGCCCAGTGGAGCAAGCTCGAAGGCGACCCTCAGATTTGCCCCGCCCTGGCAGAGGCCCATTTCCGCCTGGCCCTGGCCAGCCGGCACCACCCGGCTGAGGCTGAAGCAGAGCTGCGGCGCGCCGTGGACGGATGCCCCCAGGAAGCGCGCTACTGGTACCACCTGGGCCTGGCCCTGCACCGGGCCGACCAACTAGAAGAGGCCAGGGCCGCCTATGCCTTCGCCGCGGAGCTGGGCTACCAGGACCAGGGCCTGGGCCTGGTGCGCGGGCTGGCCGAAGTCGAAGTCTCTCCCTCCCTCTCGCTGGCCACCTTGCCCTGGCTCTCTGCCGAGGACCAGGCAGCCCTGACCCCGGTGGCGGCCCTGCTGCGGGGCGAGCCTCAGACCGTGCTGGCCGCGGCACCGGGCAGCTGGTGGGAACAGCTCAAGGCCCTGGGCCGGGCCGACCTCTCCGCGGCGCTGTGGCAGGGGCTGGCCTGGCTGGAAAAGGGGGAGCCAGTGCAGGCCCTCGAGCAGCTGACCCTGAACAAAGGCCAGCAGTTGCGCGCCGGAGCAGAGCAGGTGCGGGTCTTCTACCGCGGCCTGGCCATGGCTACAGCCGGCGACCCTCAGGCGGCCCTGGCGGAATGGACCGAGGTCGCCCGTTCCTCCGCCAAGGCCAAGATCCCCCTCCTGCCCCGCCTGCACCAGGGCCTGGCGCAGCTGCGCGCCCAGCACCTGGCCCAGCTCCAGGATGCGGGCCAATGGGCAGAACTGCTCAGGCAGGCCCAGGAGGGGCTGGGCCTGGCGCCCGGCGCATCCCACCTGCTCCAGTTCCAGCTCGCCGCCTCCCAGCACCTGGCCACTGCTGCCGCCGGCGCCGGGGAGTGGGTCAAGGCCCTGGCCCACTGGCAGCGCATGCGCAGCGTCCTGGAGCAGCATGCCGATCTGGGCCCGCTGCCGCCGGTGCTGCGCAACCTGGCCATCGCCCACGAGGCCCTGGAGCAATGGGAACCGGCTGCCCAGGCCTGGACCGCCTTGCTGAGGACCTTGCCGCGGCGCACGGCCAAGAAGAGGGAGCCCGGCGACCAGATGGAGGAAGAACGCGCCTGGCTGCGCCGGCGCAGCCTGGACAACCACCACCGGGCCGGCCGCCCAGACCAGGCCATCGCCGCTTACAAGCAGGCGGTCAAGGCCGCCCCGGAGGACCTGGAGCTGCGTCTGGAACTGGCCTCGGCCCTGCTGGCCAATGACCAGACCATCGCCGCCCGCAACGAACTCCACCGCATCCTCGAAAAAGACGAACACCACACCGGGGCGCACCAGCTTTTGGCCGAGGTGCACCAGACCCGGCAGGAGTGGGAAGAGGCCGAGCGCTCCCTGCGCCGGGCAGTAGCCATCGACCCGGCGGACGAAAAGATCCGCCGCGGCCTGGTCCAGCTGATGGGGAAGCGGGGAGTGGCGGAGTTCAACACCGGGCGGTACCGCCAGGCGCAGCAGACCTATACCGAGGCCCTGGCCTTTTCCCCGGCCGACCTTCACCTGCTGGCCCTGCTGGCCGACACCGAACTGGTGCTGGGAAACGCCAGGGCCGCGCAGGAGTGCCTGGAAGCCGCCCTGGCCACGGGCAAGCCCGAGGCCTATGGCAAGGTCTTCGAGTGCTGGATAAAACACCGCCGCCAGGCCGAAGCCCGCCAGCTGGTGGCCCGCGCCGAAAAGGAGGGAGCTGCCGACGCCCGCTTTTATCTGACTGCGGGCACTGCCTGCCTGACCTATGCGCCCCTGCCCACGTCCTTTTCCCTGGGCCCCAGGTTCAAAAAGAAAACCCCGACCCCGCAGGAGAAGTGGGGCCGCGAAATGCTGCAGAAAAGCCTGGCCCTCTCCCCGGACCGGGGGGAGGGCCTGCACCGCCTCTTGGATGCCATCGGGCCCCTGCAGCCGGAGTTGGCCCTCGAGTACGCCGGCCAACTGTGCGAGCTGGAACCCAAAGAGCCCAGAACCCTGATGAACCTGGGCCTGCTGCAGGCCATGGCCCAGGACCTGGAAGCCGCCAGGGAAACCCTGGGCCGGGCCGAGCGCCTGGCCCGGGAGCAAGGCCAGAAGGAACTGGTCCGGGAAATCGCCCAATTGCGCCACAAGGTCAACGATCCCTTCTTCGGACTGCTGGGGCCGCTCCTGGCCCGGCTCGGTCCAGAGGACCTGGACGAGGAGGACTTCTTCCGATGAATCCCCTTCCCCCTGATCCCTATGCCGCGCTGGGACTGGATCCCAGGGCCAGCGCCGAGGAGATCAAGCAGGCCTATTTCGCCCAGGTGCGGGCCCACCCGCCCGAGCGCGATCCCGAGGCCTTCAAGCAGATCCGCGCCGCGTACGAGCAACTGCGGACCCCGCAGAAAAGGTTCGAGACCGACATGCTGCGCCTGGCGCCCTGGCCCGCGCCGGCCCTTTCGCCGCCCCCCCCCCTGGAACTGAGGGTGGCGCCGGCGGACCTGATCCGCGCGGCCCGCGCCCTCACTGACCTGGCCCGCAGCGACTGGCGCGAGGACTGCCGCGAGGTCAGGTTATGAGCGCCACCTGGGTCTCTCGTCTGGCCCGCCGCCTGGGCCTGGCCCAGCTCCCGGCGGATGCGGCCAGGCGCCTGGAGGGATTGCAGGCTGCCGTGGCAGCCCTGGGCAGCGCCCAGGCCCGGACCCAGGCCGCCCTGGAAAAGGTGGAAAAGGAATTGAGCCGGGCCGGCCGGGAGCAGTTCAAGGCCAATCTCCTGGGCCAGAAGCAGCAGGAGGATTTTCAGGCCGCCCTGGAACACCTGCGCCAGGCCGAGGCCCAGCGCCAGCGCGAGTGGGCGCAGCTGCGCGAAAACCTGGACCAGGCCCGCCATCAGGAGCGGGTGGAGGTGATCCAGACCCTCTTCCCGGTGCTCGACGGCCTGGGGGAGGCCCTGGAGTCGGGAAAGCGGCTGTTGGAGGATGGAGCGGTGGCCCAGCCCTTCCCCCTCAGGCAGCGCCTGGGCCTGGCCCTGCGCGCCCTGGCCGGTAAGATCTCCTCCGGTCCCGACCAGGTCTCGGCCCAGGCAGCGGCCGCCTGGCTGGAGGGGCTGGGCCTGGTGCAGGAGCGGCTGCTGGAGGTGCTGGCCGCCGAAGGCGTGCGGCCCATCGAAACCGAAGGACAGCCCTTCGATCCCCACTGGCACCTGGCCGTCGAAGCCGTGCCGGCCACCAGGGACATCGAGCCCCATACCATCGTGGCCCAGACCCGGCGCGGCTACGCCCTGGGCGACCGGGCCCTGCGCTACGCCGAGGTGGTCGTCGCCCGCGCTCCCGGCCAGGCCCCCAACTCCGAAGAAAGGGAGATTTCAGCATGAGCCTCATCATCGGCATCGACCTAGGCACCACCTTCTCCGCCGTCGGGTACGTCCGGGAGGGCAAGCCCCTCATCCTGCCCAAGGGCGCCGAGCGCATCGTGCCTTCCTGCGTGGGTTTCACTCCCGATAACCAGCTGGTGGTGGGCACCCCGGCGCGCAACCAGTTCATCCTCTACCCGGAGCAAACCGTCCGCTCCATCAAGCGCCGGATGGGCACGGACGAAAAGGTGCCGCTGCAGGGCCGCGACTACACCCCGGCGGAGATCTCGGCGCTGATCCTGCGGGAGATGAAGCGGATCGCCGAACTCAACCTGGGCCAGCCTGTGGAGCGGGCGGTGAGCACGGTCCCGGCCTATGTGTCGGATGCGGCCAGGCAGGCCACCCGCGAGGCCGGGGAACTGGCCGGATTCACCGTGGAGCGCATCCTCAACGAGCCCACGGCCGCGGCCCTGGCCTATGGCCTTGACCGGGCCGGCGAATCCCAGCAGATCGCCGTGTACGACCTGGGCGGCGGGACCTTCGACGTGTCCATCGTCGAACTGAACCAGGGGGTGCTGGAGGTGCGCGCCTCCCACGGGGACACCCACCTGGGCGGAGACGACTTCGACGAATTGCTCATGCAGCATCTGGCCGACCGCTTCCAGCAGGAGCAGGGCCTGGACCCGCGTGCCGACCGCCGGGCCCGGGCGCGCCTGTTGCGGGCCGCCGAAGGGGCCAAGATCGCCCTGTCCACCCAGCCCTTTGTCCGGGTGCGCGAGGAGTACCTGCTGGAGCAGGAGGGCCGGGCCCTGCACCTGGACCTGGAGGTGGAACGGCGGGTCTTTGAGGAGCTGATCGAGGATTTGATCGAGGGCACCCTGAAGGCCTTTGACCAGGCCCTAACCGACGCTGGACTAGCAGCCTCGGCACTGGACAAGATCCTCTTCGTGGGCGGCTCCACCCGCATCCCCCTGGTGTGGGAGCGGGTGGCCGGGCACACCGGGCTGGAGCCGATGTCCGAGATCGATCCGGACGAGGCCGTGGCCCTGGGCGCCGGGGTGCAGGCCGCCCTGATCGCCGGCGAGCCCCTGGAGGCGGTCCTGGTGGACGTGACCCCCCACTCCCTGGGCATCGAGGTGGCCGAGTGGATCTTCGGACAGATCGTGCCGGACCAGTACGGGATCATCATCCACCGCAACACCACCCTGCCCACCACCCGGGCCCAGGCCTATTCGACCCTGCATCCGGGACAGACCGCGATCAAGGTGAAGGTCTACCAGGGCGAAGCGCCCATCGCCTCGCAGAACACCCTGCTGGGCGAGTTCCTCTTCGAGGGCCTCAAACCGGAGCGGCCAGGCGAGCTGCCGCGCGTCACCGTGGAATTCGACCTGGACCTCAACGGCATCCTGCAGGTCTCGGCCACGGACCGGGGCAGCGCCAAGGTGCAGCAGACCACCCTGCAGGCAGCCCACACCCGCCTCAACCCCGCCGACAAGGAAGCCGCGGCCCATTACCTGGCCGGCCTGGAACAGGCAGGGGGAGCAGCCGCCGAGGAAGATCCGCTGCTGGCCCGGGCCCGCCGGCTTTTGCAGGACCGCAGCGAGGATCTGCAGGAGGTGGGCCGGGTGGTGGTCGCCCTCGAAGCAGCCAAACGCGAGGGCCACGCCGAGGCGGCCGCACAGTTGAGCGAAGAACTCCTGGATCTGCTCTACGAGCTGGAGGACGAGGAGGAAAGCTGAGCGGCTTTGGTCAGCCTCACCGTGCCCAGCCGGTTTCCCTTTCGCTCGATCTCGACATACGCCAACTGCTTCAGCACGTTCAACCCGATGCTGCGCTGCGCCGCTGCACTCTGGGGCCGGCAGCCCCGGTGCTGGGCGATGGCCTCGGTGATGGCCGCTGCTTCCATGGTCCCGCCCTGCCGGGTCAGGATGGCCCAGATCAGGCGGGCGATGGCCCGCTGGGATTCCCCATAGAATCCCCGCACCTTTTTCCACTCCTCCTCCTGGATGGGGCAGAGCACCCCCAACTCCTCCAACCCCACCTGCTTGAGCTGTTTGGGGGTCAGCTTTTCGAGCCGGCTCTTCGCGGCGCGTCCGCGCCACTCCTGGCCCAGCCGGACCAGTTCCCCCAGGGCCTGGATCAGGCCGCTCCGCCGGGAGTACTTGCTGGTGATCTCCAGGATCAACTGCGCAAAGGCTTCCTCGTGTCCGGGGATCTTCTGCAGCTGACGGGCATGGGAGGCAGCCTGCTGGTAGATCCCCCGCCCGGTGCCGCTGTCCACCACCTGCCACAGCACCTTTTGGTAGAGCTTGAAGCACTCCGCCGGGAAGCGCTCCCGCAGCAACTCGATCATCCGGGGGAATTCGGGGGCCTGGGGATCTTTGCGCGCGCAATCCAGCAAATCCTTCCAGCGCTCCTCGGCCGAGAAGATCTCGATCAGCGCGCTGGGTTCGCAGTGGGTCTTGACCTTCTGGATCAACGCAGCCCGCTCCTCAGTTGTGCGCAGGAAATCCCGCAGCGAGAGGTAGTCTGCCAACTGGTTCTCAGCGAAGAGCAAGGCCTCCGCATAGCGCACCCGGCGGGCATAGTCCTTGCGGGGATCGCAGACGCGGATCAGGAAGCGGAGCAACTGCTCCCGCAGCGAGGGGCCTTCGTAGAAGGAGTAGCTTATCCCAGCGTTTTTCAGGGCCTGCTCTGCCACCTTGATGGCCTCTGCCTTCCTGCCCAGTTGGACCAGCTTCTCCCCCAGGGGCAGGGCCAGGCGCGGGTGGTGCAGCAGGGCCTTCTTGCCTACCTCGATGTACCTCTTGGTATCCCCGCTCAGGTCGAGCAGCTGGAGGAAGACACCGGCCCGCTGCGGCTCCCGCATAAAGGCGACGGGCACTTGCTTGAGCGCGCTCTTGGCCTCCTCCGGCGAGCGCACCGCCATTTGGAAGGCTTTTTCCCAGGTCTGCGCTTCGATGGGCGGTGCCCCTTCGGCAAAGAGGCCCACGAAGCGCTTCAGAAAAGCCTGCTTGTCCCTGGCCGGACTCGCCCCTGACAGGGCCTCGGCCCACCGGATCAGCGCCTCTTCCATCTGCAGGCGGAAGGAGGTGCCGGCATAATCCAGGTCTTCGCCGTAATCCTCGCCGTAGTAGTCCTCGTCCTCGTCGTAATAGTCCTCGTCCTCGTCGTAATAGTCCTCGTCGTAATAGTCTTCATCCTCGTCCTCCTCCTCTTCTGGTTCTCCGGCAGCCGAAAGCTGCTTGGCGCAGGCGCGGACCATGGCCTCCTGGATCTTGGCGTTCTCCATCCAGTTGCCCTGGGCCTGGTACCGGCGGGCCATTTCGCCAAAAGGTTTCAAGGCGTCTTCGGCCATTTCGTCCGGCTCATCCTCGCCGAACTCCTCCTCGTACTCCTCCTCTTCATAATAAGTGGGTGGGCGTTCCGCGCCCTCCAGGGCCGCGGCGATCTGGGCCTCGTACTCTTCGACCTTGCGCTTTGTCGGGACAGGGCCCTGGGCAAAGATCTGGAGATGGCCAGCCACCTGCGGATTTTCGGCCAGTTCCAGGCGCACAAAGCCGCGCAACTGCTCCGCAGAGAGGGCCTCCAGGATGGGTTCCACCGGGACTTCCGGGACCAGCGGGGCAGGTGCGAGCTGGCGGATCTCCCTGCCGGCCTGGCGCATTTCGAGGATGGCCAGCATGACTGCCACCAAATGCTTGCAGATCCCTCCCCAGTCATAGGGGCAGGTGCAGGAGGTCTGGAGCCGGCCCTCCCTTTCCCAGATGCGGACCCGGTAGAGATGGGTGCCCTGGACCCGGGCCTGGTACCTGTCCTCCTGGCAGACCAGGCGGTGCACCGCTCCAGAGGCGAAGTACTCCTCGCCCCGGTAGTAAGAGTTGGGATTGGCCAGATTTCGTATCGCCGCTTCGTCAAAGCTGGGGAGGGCCATGGCCACAGGCTCCGGACAAAGGAGAGGGGGATAGATTTGGCAGATGCGGGTAAAATCTATAATTTTTGAGAGTTGAGCAAGGCCTGATTCCGCTATGAACCAGCGTTTCGCAGACCTGAACTTCTGGCTACAGATGACCTTCGGGACTGTCTTCGCCACCTTTCAGCAGATGAGGAGACTTTGAATGGCGCGTCCTCTGGCGGATCTCAGAGTAAAAATCTTCGCCGACGGAGCAGACCGGGACGGAATGCTGGCGCTTTATCGCAACCCGCTGATAGCTGGTTTCACCACCAATCCCACCCTGATGCGCAAGGCGGGGATCGCCGACTACCGCACCTTTGCCAAAGAGATCCTCGGCGAAATCACCGACCGCCCCATCTCCTTCGAGGTCTTTTCCGACGAATTCGAGGAGATGGAGCGCCAGGCCATGGAGATCGCCTCGTGGGGAGATAAGGTCTATGTCAAGATTCCGGTGAGCAACACCCGGGAGGAGGTCAGTTACCCGCTGGTGCGCCGGCTGTCGCACGTCGGGGTCAAGGTGAATGTGACCGCGTTGATGCTTTTGGAGCAGGTGCGAGAGGTGGGGGCAGCAGTGCAGGGAGGAGCGTCTTGCTGCGTTTCGGTCTTCGCCGGGCGGATCGCGGACACGGGGCGGGACCCGGTGCCCTTGATGGCCGCAGCAGTGGAACTTTTACGGCCCTATCCCAATGCAGAGCTGATCTGGGCCAGCCCGCGGGAGCTGCTCAACATCTTTCAGGCTGACGCCATCGGTTGCCATATCATCACCGTCACCCACGATGTGCTCAAGAAACTCTCCCTGGTAGGCAAGGATCTAGGGAAGTATTCGCTGGAGACGGTGAAGATGTTTTACGAGGATGCGCGGGCCGCTGGGTTCAGGCTGTGAAGGACAGGTGATGGGACATACGGAGACTTTTCTCAGCGAGGCGATCCAGGTCATCGAGCGGCTGGACCGCAGCGCCATCGAGCGGATGGTGGAGCTGCTGGTGCAGACCCGCCAGCAGGGCGGGCGACTGTTCGTGCTGGGGGTGGGGGGCAGTGCGGCCAATGCCTCGCACGCGGTCAACGACTTCCGCAAGATCGCCGGCCTGGAAGCCTACGCGCCCACCGACAATGTCTCCGAACTGACGGCGCGGGTCAACGATGAGGGATGGGAGACGGTGTTCGCCGCCTGGCTGGCCGGCAGCCGGCTGGGCGCACGGGATCTGGTCCTGGTGCTCTCGGTGGGCGGGGGGAACCGCGAATTGAACATCAGCCCCAACCTGGTAGCGGCCCTCGAATACGCCAAGACCGTCGGCGCCAGGGTGTGCGGGATCGTGGGCCGGGACGGCGGCTATACGGCCACGGTCGCCGACGCCTGCCTCATCGTGCCGACCATCTCCGCCCAGTCAATCACCCCGCTTGCCGAATCCTTCCAGGCGGTGATCTGGCACCTGCTGGTCTCGCATCCGGCGGTGCAGGTGCAGCCGATGAAGTGGGAGTCGGCCGCAGGTGGCAGGGTTTGAAAGGGTCTGGTGGTGGTGGTCGTGCTGAATCCGCAGGTGCTGGAGCTGGTGGGACGGGTCCTGGGGATGGGGTGGTAGCAGTGACCCAGCCACCCCGGCATTCCTGATGCACATCCTCGGCCTTTCCTGCTTTTACCACGACGCCGCTGCCGCCCTCCTGCGCGAGGGGGACCTGATCGCCGCCGCCGAGGAAGAGCGCTTCTCCCGCAAGAAACACGACTTCGGCTTCCCCGCCGGCGCCATCCGCTTCTGCCTGCAACAGGGCGGGATCAGCGCCCGGGACCGAGGAGGTGCTGCTCAAGATGGCCTCCTGCCTGCGCCGCCAGACCGGGATGAAGGCCCTCGTCAACACCAAGATCAAATTCCGCGAGCCGTACCGGCCCTTTGCCCCCTCGGTGCTGGCCGAACGCGCCGAGGAGTACTTCGACCTGCCCGACGCCGCGCAGCACGACCCAGCCCGCTTCATGTTGCTGGTAGCGCCGGTCCGCCCCGAAAAGCGCGAGACCATCCCGGCGGTGACCCATGTGGACGGCACCGGCCGGCTGCAGACCGTCTTCCCCCAGACCAATCCGCGCTACCACCGGCTGATCGAGCAGTTCGGCCAGGCCACCGGGGTGCCAGTGCTGATGAACACCTCCTTCAACCTGCGCGGCGAGCCCATCGTCACCACCCCGCACAACGCCTACAGCACCTTTGCCCGCAGCGAGTTGGACCTGCTGGTCATGGGTGAATATCTGACAAAGAAGGAGGAGGAGGAGACCATGTGGCGGCGCGGTTTTTTGCTGGCCATAGTTCTTTGGATGGGCTAACAGGGTGTTCGGCATCGTTCCTCTTGACCTGCTCCTGCCTTTTTGTTACTTTGAGAAACGATATTTGTTTCTTCTTGCAACACCTTGTCTAATCCCCCAGGGGGCACCTCAATAGATGGACCTCTTCCGGCAAAATTCGGCGACCCGCGAAGACTTGGGGATGCTGGCGGTCATGGACGCTTTGGCTGCCAAGGACCAGGTCACCCAGCGCGAGTTGTCCCGCCAGACCGGCCTGAATCTCAAAAAGGTCCATTTCTGCCTGCACAAACTCCTGGAAAAAGGCTACGTCAAGTTCCAGCGAGCCCTGCACAACCCGGACAAGCGGGCCTACCTCTACATCCTCACCCCCGCCGGCCTCAGGGCTAAATCCGAGCTGACCTACCGCTTTTTGAAGTTCACCCTCGCCTTCTACAACCAGGTGGAAGCCAAGGTCCAAGAGACCCTGGCCGCCATGGAAAAGGCCGGCATCGCGCGGGTGGTCCTCTATGGGGCCAGCGATGCAGCCCGCATGGTGCAGGAGCAGACCCGCGCCAACAGGATCGAGGTAGTGGGAGTCATTGACGAGCACTATCAGGACAAAGAATTCAGCGGGCTGCCCCTCTTGAAGGCCGCCGACCTTCAGCAGGGCGAATGGGACGGGGTGTTGATCACCGCGCTGGAGAACCTCGATAAGGCCGAGCGCTACCTCGAGGAAGCCGGGGTAGCGGCAACCAAGGTCTGGAAGCTCTCCTGACCGGGCCTAGCGAACTGCCATAAGCAGCTCGCTGTTGCTGTAAGACATTGTTCCCCAATATCTTGCGCGGAAACTATCGCGTAATTGACGGGGGCGAAGCGCACCTGTAGCCTTCAGCGACGAGACCAATTCCGATGGGACTTACCTACATCAGCGGTGTGGTTTCAGGACCGACCAGTGCGCAGAAGACCGTGCGTTTCCTGGTGGACAGCGGCGCCACCTATTCGCTGCTGCCCGACGGCGACTGGCAGGCGATCGGACTGGCCCCCAAGCGCTCCATGAGTTTTACCCTGGCCGATGGTACCTCCATCGAACGCCAGATCTCCGAATGCCACCTCGCCCTGCCCCAGGGTGAAGCACATACCCCGGTCATCCTCGGCGAACCCGGAGACGAGGCCCTGCTGGGGGTGGTCACCCTGGAGATTCTCGGGCTGATGCTGAACCCTTTCCAGCGCACGCTGCAACCTATGCGCATGTTGCTGGCCTGAGATGCCAGAGCCAACCGCATCGTCCTGCCCTTTGGGCTGGG
>JACPJE010000103.1 GCA_016187725.1 Candidatus Latescibacterota bacterium | reverse complement strand
GCCGGCCCCGCCCTGCGCCGGCTGCGCCAGTTGGGCGGGGTGGGCCTGGTGCTGCTGCTGGCCCTGGCTCTGGCCGGGGAGAGCCTGGGGGAGGCCCTGCAGCGCTGCGCCCATCCGCTCACTGCCTTCGCCCGCCCTGCCCGCACCCGCATCGCCCTGGAGCCCGGAGACGCCGAGGTAGTCAAGGGCGCCGACCTGGCGCTGCGCCTGCGCTTCGAGGGGCTGCGTCCCCCCAGCGCGCGCCTGAAGTGGCGCGAGGCAGAGGCCCCCTCGTGGCAGGAGGAGGAACTGGCCCTCGACGCCGATTCCCTGCGCTACCTGTTCAAGCAGGTCCAGCGGCCCTTTGCCTATCAGGTGGAGGCCGGGGATGGCCGCACCCCAGTCCACCAGGTGCGGGTGATCACCCCACCGGTGGTCCAGCGCCTGCGCCTCGAATACCACTATCCGGCGTACAGCGGCCTGCCCCTGCGCAGCGACGAGGAGAACGGCGATATCAGTGGTTTGGCCGGCACCCAGGTGGCGCTCGAGCTGGAGGCCAGCCAGGCCCTGGCCACCGCCGAACTGGTGCGCGACGACACCTTGCGCCAGGCCATGCAGGTGGAAGGCTCCCGGGCCCGCACCGGCCTGGCCATCGAGCGGGAGGGCCACTACCACCTCGAACTGCGCGACCTGAAGGGGATCGCCAGCCGCGATCCCATCCGCTACGCCATCCAGGTGCTGCGCGACGCCCCGCCCAGCGTGGCCCTGGCCGAGCCGGGCCGCGACCTGGACCTGCCAGAAAACATGCAGGTGGGCCTGAAGGTGGAGGCGGCCGACGATTTCGGAGTGGCGCGCCTGAGCCTGGTCTGGCGCCTCAACGCCAAGGCCGAAGAACGCCGGGGATTGTCCTTCAGGGCGGGCCGGCAGGTGAGCCTGGCCCAGATCTGGGACCTGAAAACCTTTGACCTGTTGCCCGAGGACCGGGTCTTCTACCACGTCGAGGTTTTTGACAACGACGCGATCTCCGGTCCCAAGATGAGCGCCACCCCCGAGTACTCGCTGCGCTATCCTTCGCTACAGGAACTCTACGAGGAGGTCTCCCAGACCCAGGAGCAGCACCAGGACAGCCTGGAGGTGTGGGCCCAGGAGGAGGAGGAGACCCAGCGCTATTTGGAGCAGGTGCGGCGCGAGGCGCTCAGGAACCAGGAGATGAGCTGGGAGAAGAAGAAGGAATTGGAGTCGGCCCTGGCCGCCGAAGAGGCCCGGGCCCGCGCGGTGGAGGAGCTGGCCAGGCAACTGGAGGAGACGGCCGAAAAGCTGGAGCAGAGCGGCCTGGCTTCCCAGGAGATCCTGGCCAAGATGGAGGAGATCCGCCAGCTGATGGCCGAGGTGGCCAGCCCCGAACTGCAGCAGGCCCTGGCCCAACTGCAGCAGGCCATGCAGTCCGCCACTCCCGAGGATCTGGCCCAGGCCCTCAAGGAGTTCAACGAAGACCACCGCGCCTTCCAGCAGCGGCTCGACCGCACCCTGGCCCTCCTGCGCCAGATCCAGGCCGAACAGCACCTGGAGGGGGCGGTCAAGCGGGCCGAGGACCTGGAAAAGCGACAGGAGCAGATCAACCAGGCGGTCTCCAGGCAGGAGAGGGAGCTGGCCTCCCAGGAGGGCCGGCTGCAGCAGGACACCGAAGAGCTGAAAGGGGACCTGGAAAAGCTGGGCGAGGAGATGAGGGCCTTTGACCAGGAGATCGCCCAGCGCCTCCAGGCCCAGGCCCGCGCCATGCAGGAGCAGCAGCTGGCCCCCCGCATGCAGGAGATGACCCATCAGCTCAACGCCCAGCAGCTGGAAGAGGCCCGCCGGCAAGGGGAGAGTCTGGCCGGAGATCTGAAAACCCTCTCGGCGAGCATGCGCCAGCTGCAGGGGGATTTTTCCTCGCGGCAGAAGAAGCAGATCGGCCGCCAGCTGCAGCAGGCCATGGGCGAGCTGCTCCACCTGTCGGAACGGCAGGAGGCCCTGGGCGGGTTGGGCGGGTCGCCCGCCGAGCTGGCCCAGGACCAGTTCGCCCTCCTGCAGGGAGCCGGGCTGGTGGCCGAGCGCCTGGCTCAGGCCGGCAAACGGACCCTCAGCCTGGCCCCGGGGTTGAGCACCACCCTGGGTTATGCCCTGCGCAGCATGCAGCAGGCCGCCCAGCTCTTGGGCCAGCAGGAGGCCCAGCTGGCCGGCGGGCCGCAGGCCGAAGCCATGCGCTATCTCAACGAGACCGCCCTGCTCTTGCGCCAGAGCATGGACAACCTGGCCAAGTCCCAGATGCCCTCCAGCTTCGGCGAGGCCATGCAGCAGTTGCTGGGCCTTTCTGAGCAGCAGGCCGGCCTCAACCAGGCCACCCAGCAGGCCCTGGGCGAGGGCCTGCAGCCCGGCAGGCGCGGCCGGGGCCGGGACCCGCGCCAGGAAGTGAGCCGCCTGGCCGCCGAACAGGACCGCATCTCCCAGGCCCTGGAACTGCTGGAGCGCCAGCTGCGCGGGCAGGGCGGGGCCCACCGACGGGTGGAGTCCATCGGGGAGGAGGCGAAGGCAGTGGCCGAGGATTTGCGCAGCCACCGGCTCAGTCCCCAGATCATGGAAGCCCAGCAGCGCCTCCTCCACCGCATGCTCGACGCCAGCCGCTCCATCCACACCCAGGGTTTTGAGGAGAAGCGCCGCGCCGAGAGCGGCCAGGACCAGGCCTATGGCGGACCGGGTGCGCTGCCGGCCGATCTGGGGCAGGCCTACGACCAGCTGCGGGCGGCCATGAAGCGCGCCCTCGAAGGTGACTACCCGGAGGAATACCGCGCCCTCATCGAGCAGTACTACGAGCAGGTCTACCAGGATCTGCAGGGACAGAAAGGGCAGCCATGAAGTTCTTCTGGCTGCTGTCGCTGGCCTGGGCCGGCAGCTCCTGGGGGCTGGACGCCGGATTGCAGCACTATCTGGAGACCGGGGAACTGGGCGATTGGCCCTTTGGGGGGGGGCGGGAGCGGAGCGCCGCGCTCTTCGCTCAGGGAAGGACCTCCCTGGCCGCCGGAGACACGGCGGCGGCCCGCCAGGTTCTGGAGCAGTTGACCCGCTCCGGCAGCGGCCCCTGGACCGCGGCGGCCTGGGGCCTGCTGGCCGAGTGCGCCCTGCGCGAAGAGCGCCTGGACGAAGCCTCTGCCTGCCTGGAGCAGGTGCGCCGCCAGGCCTCGCAGGCGGCCCGCTGGACGCGCCTGCGCCAGGCGGAGCTGCAGTACTTCCAGGGGAGGTTCAAGGAAGCTGCCGCCCAGCTGGAGGAACTGGCCCGCCAGGACCCTGCCGACCCCAGCGCCAACGACGCGCTGGTCCTGCTGGGACTGATCGAGCGCTACCAGGACAAGGCCGACCAGTTGCAGCTCTTCGCCCGAGCCCAGCTGCGCCTGCGCCAGGGCCGCGAGGCCGCCCAGGAGTGGGCGCAGCTGGAAGCGGGGGGCGGTCTCCAGGACCTGAGCCTGCTCACCCAGGCCAGATGGCAGGCCAAGCGCGATCCGGCCGCCGCCCTGCTCCTGTACCAGCGCCTGGGCGCCCAGTTCCCCAAGAGCACTTATGCCCCCGAGGCGCAGCTGGAAGAGGCGGCCCTGCACGAGGCCGGCGGGGAGTTGGAGGCGGCGCTCAAGGGGTACGAAGCGGTGCTGGCCCGTTTCCCCGACGACGCGCGCCTCCCCGAGGTGCGGCTGCGCATCCAGCGGCTGCGGCGCCAGGCGCAGGGAGGGGGAGGATGAAGCGCTGGCTCGGTGGCCTGGCCCTCCTGCTCCTGTTTCAGGTTTCGGCCGGGGCCGACCGCCTGCTGATCTACATGGACCTGGAGCAGCGCGACCACCTCAAGGCCTACGGCCTGGCCTTCTGGAGCCTGAAGCAGGGGGCCCCGGTCGAATGGCTGCTCAACTACCGGGGCGGCTCCTTCCTGATGGAGGACCGGCCGGACCTGATCCAGGAGGCGCAGATCCGCGGGGTTTCCGGGGCGCTGGTCACTGAGGGCCAGGCCGCTGCCATCTACGCCGAGATCGACCAGGGCAACATGGACGTGGTGCGCCTGGAGAAGGCGCCCCGGGTCGCGGTGTACACCCCTCCCGGCGCCAGGCCCTGGGACGATGCGGTGACCATGGCCCTGGAGTACGCCCAGATCGAGTACGACAAGATCTGGGACTCCGAGGTGCTGCAGGGCAGGCTCGCTGACTACGACTGGCTGCACCTGCACCACGAGGATTTCACCGGCCAGTACGGCAAATTCTTCGCCAGCTTCGGCCACGAGCCCTGGTACCAGGAGCAGCAGCTCCAGTACGAGGCCCAGGCCAGGCGCCTGGGCTTTGCCAAGGTCTCCGAGGAAAAGAAGGCCGTGGCCCGCACCATCTGCGAGTACGTGCGCCAGGGGGGGTTTCTCTTCGCCATGTGCTCGGCGACCGACAGCTTCGACATCGCCCTGGCCGCCGGCGGGGTGGACATCGCCCCGGCGGTCTTCGACGGGGACCCGGCTGATCCCCAGGCCCAGCAACAGCTCGACTTCAGCCGCTGCGTGGCCTTCGAGAACTTCGCCCTGGAGATGAATCCCCTAGTCTACGAGTTCTCCGACATCGACACCAGCCCCAGGGAGGGGAATCAGGTGCGCTCGGCCGAGGCCGACTACTTCACCCTCTTCGAGTTCTCGGCCAAGTACGACCCGGTGCCCACCATGCTCACCCAATGCCACACCAACGTCGTCGACGGTTTCCTGGGGCAGACCACCGGCTTCCACAAGCGGCTGATCAAGAAATCGGTGACCGTCATGGGGCAGGTGGATGGGGGGGACGAGGTCAAGTACATCCACGGGCAGGTGGGCAAGGGCACCTTCACCTTCTACGGAGGCCACGACCCCGAAGACCACCAGCACCACGTGGGCGACCCGCCCACCCAGCTGGCCCTCTTCCCCAACTCGCCGGGCTACCGGCTCATCCTCAACAACGTGCTCTTCCCGGCGGCCAAGAAGAAGGAGCGCAAGACCTGAAGCGCTGCCAGTAACCACCTAGCCGTGTTGCGCGATGTGTACGTGCGCGGCAAGTACCGCGACGTGATCCTGCCCATGACGGTCTTGCGCCGTCTCGATGCGGTGCTGGAGCCGACCAAGCAGGCCGTACTCGACATGAAGGCCGCACTGGACCGCGAGCAGATCACCAATCAGGACGACGCCCTTCGTGCTGCCTCCGGCCAAGCCTTCTACAACACCTCGCCTTTCCTCCTGCGCGACCTCAAGGCCCGCGCCACCCAGCAGAAGCTCAGGGATGATTTCGAGGCCTACCTCGACGGTTTCTCGCCGAACGTGCAGGATATCCTCACCAACTTCGAGTTTCGCAACCAGATCCCGCGCCTCTCCAAGGCCGACGCGCTCGGCCAACTGATCGAGAGGTTTCTCGACCCAGACATCAACCTCAGCCCAAACGCTTCGGGCACCCAGCCCGGCCTCGATAACCACTCGATGGGCACGATGTTCGAGGAACTGGTCCGCCGCTTCAACGAGGAGAACAACGAGGAGGCTGGCGAGCACTGGACGCCCCGCGACGCTGTCCGGCTCATGGCCAAACTCATGTTCCTCCCGATGGCCGACCGCATCAAATCCGGCGCCTACCTCCTCTACGACTGCGCCTGCGGCACCGGCGGCATGCTCACCGTCGCGGAAGAAACCCTCCACCAGATCGCCGCCGAATCGAGCACGGCGGCGACCCCGAATACTCCCTGGTCACCCGTTCCAGCGACGGCCAGATGCTTTTTCTGGCCAACATGCTGAGCAAGATGAAACACGACACGCCGCTGGGCAGCCGCATCGCCGAGGTCCACAACGGCTCGTCGCTCTTCACTGGCGACGCCGGGCAGGGCGAGAGCAATATCCGCCGCTGGATCATCGAGAACGACTGGCTGGAGGCCATCGTCGCCCTGCCGCTCAACATGTTCTACAACACCGGCATCGCCACCTACGTCTGGGTGCTCACCAACCGCAAGCCGGAGCGCCGCCAGGGCAAGGTGCAGCTCATCGACGC
>JACPJE010000035.1 GCA_016187725.1 Candidatus Latescibacterota bacterium | reverse complement strand
GTCCCCAGCACCCGGTTCTCCAGCCGCAGGGGTACGGCCGCGCCGCTGGCCCGCTCCGCGCTCTGCGCCGCTTGTTCGAGCAGTGCCCGGTTCTCGGGCCGCAGCCCCTGGGTGAAGGGATTGTGGTCCTGGCCGTAGAGTTGGGCGATGCCGGTGGCGAAGACCTGTCCGGACAGGTCTTCGCCCGGTTGCAGGCGGATGTGGCGGTAGGTTTCCCAGGTGTGGCCTACCTGGGCGCGGGGCACCAGCGCTCCGGCGCCTTCGTCGTACAGGAAGAGTGCCGCCCGCTCAGACGAGGTCAGGCGGGTCGCCTCGCGCCCCACGGCCTGGAAGACCTCTTCCAGCTGGTGGGCCTGGGCCACCACGGCAATGGCCGCGGCCAGGGATTCAGCTTCCTGGGCCCGGTGCTCCAGATTCTGCAGATCCTCCAGCCTTTTGAAGCCCTCGGAGAGCAGGGAGGACATCTCCTGCAGGACCTGCAGGTCGCCGGCCGAGAAGACTTCCGGTTCCCTGCTGCTGATGGCCAGCGTGCCCTGGGAGAAGGGGGCATCTGCCAGGCAGCGGATGGCGAAGCGCTCCAGGCCCGCCTGCTCGCCATAGGGGTCGGCGCGGTGGATGTCCGGCCGGTAGACCACCTCCTGGCGCTGCCAGATCCGCAGCAGGGGATGGTCTGCCTGGCGGTAGGGGGATACCCGGTGCCACTCGCCCTCCAGGGTGAGACTGTGGTTGGTCACCGAGGGCGGTGCGGTGCGGGTGTCGATGAGATTGATCCCGAAGTTGGTGAAATTCACCCCCAGGGCGCGCAGCCCTTCCTGAACCGCGTTCAACAAGCGGGGCAGGTCCTGGGGTTTCTCCATCTTCCAGATCTCTTCCCGCACCCGCTGAAAGACCTCCTGCCGCAGTTCCTGCTGCTTGCGCTGGTCTATATCTTCGGTGATCCCCAGGTAGTAGACCTGGCCGACGTTGTCGCGGTAGGCCCGGGTCTTGCCCCGCACCCAGACGGGCTGTCCATCCTTGTGGCGCAACTGGAACTCGAAGGCGTGTTCACCTTTTTCGCGCAGGTTCCCGACCAGTTCCTCCCGGTCCTCCAGCCGAAGGTAGAGATCCTGAGCGCGCAGCCTGGTCATCTCTTCTGGGGTGTAGCCCATCAGCTGTGCGCTGTAGGGATTGGCGTAGAGGACGCGGCCCTCGGGGGTAGAGTGGGCGATACCGATGGGCAGGTCGTCCGTCAGGCGGCGAAAGCGGGCTTCGCTCTCCTGCAGGGCCTCCTCGGCGCGCCGGCGCTCGGCCACCTCTTTCTCTAGATCTTGGTTGCGCTGTTCCAGCAGGCGGAAGTCCTCCAGCCGCTGGAACCCCTCCGAGAGCACCCGGGCCATGGCCTGCAGGGCGTCGATATCTTCTTTGTCAAAGGCATCTGGCGCCGTGCTGTTGACCGCCAGGGTGCCGTGCGAAAAGGGCAGGTCGATCACGCAGCGGATGTCGGGGCCGAAGACCGCGGCGATCACCCCGGCCTCGCCGTAAGGGTCCGCGGTGCGCAGGTCCTTTCGGTAGGCCACCTCCTGCTGCCCCCAGATCTGGAGGATGGTCCGGGCTCCCGGAACGTGCGGTTCCACCTGCACCCACTGGCCTTCCTGGGTCATGTTGTGGGAGCGGATGCCCGGGGGGGCCATGTGGGCATCCACCAGATTTACCCCGCAGTGGTCAAAGGGCACCCCCAGTTCCTCCAGGCTGTTGCGCACGGCCACCAGGATCCCTTCCATGTCCCTGCTGCTCCCCATCCTCCAGATCGCCTCGCGCACCTGGGGGATGATCTCCCGGCGCTGCTCCTGGCGCACCAAGGTGGTCGCGTTCTCCCACAGGACCATGGCGCCCGCTACCCGGCCCTGCGAGTCGCGCAGGGCGGTGATGGTGAGGTCCATGTGGACCGCTGGGTTAAAATCATAAATAAAACGCTCTTTGACGCCGGTGCTCCCCTGGGCCAAGGCCCGGCGCACAAAGGCCTCGCAGCGCTGGGGATCGCGCAGGAGGGAGGTGTCCCAGAAATGCCGGCCGATCCAGATTTCCTTGGTGGGCAAATAGCCGCGCCGCTGGGCGCGCTCCAGGAAGGTCCTGTTGAGCTCCGTGAACCTCCCGTCCACGTCGAGCAGGACCGCGGGGTCCTGGATGGCGTCGAAGAGGGCAGCGATATCAAAGGGATAGGTGGGCATGGCTCGGTTCCAGACCGCGGCTGAGCGGTCAGCGGCCTTTAGGAAGATAAAAAACGGCCATCATCGCCGCTCGCCTCAGGCGAGCAGGGCGCGGACCTTCTCTCCCTTCAGGTGGCGCAGGAACAAGGGCTGGGCGCCGGAAGCCACCGAGCGCTGCCAGGTGGCCCACAGATCGCCCTCGCCCTCGGCCAGCACCGAGACATAGCGGCTGCTCCTGGTGCCCTCGGGGGAGATAAAGAGGGGGTTCAACTGGCTGAGCCGGTGGAGGCGGGGAAAGTCCTGGTCGAAGCCGTAGGCCAGGCCGCCCAATTCCTCGCAGGAATAGCCGCGGGGCCGCGCCACGGCGCAGCGGTGTTCTTCGAGCGGCCTCAGGCACTCGGCCCCGTCGTAGAAATAGAGGGAAAGTCTGGGCAGCCTGGCAAAGGCGCCCACCCGGGGCAGGGGCAGGCGACAGGTGATGCGGCAGGCCGCCACGTCCCAGGCCGGGCCGCGCGGAAAAAAGTCGTGGTGTACCTGGGCCGGGGTTTCACCGGCCAGCAGGGCGTAGCCCGAGGTAGAGGAAGTCCAGCCGAAGGGATGGGCGCAGTAGAGCAGCAGCGACTGGCCCGGGCTGAAGCCGGGCGACAGGCTCGGGTCCTTGAGGTGCAGGTAGGAGGGATCCTGGCTGTGGAGCAGGGGGTGCAGTTGCTCCTGGGGCGCCAGCGCCTCGATGTTGGGCGCACCGAAGGCGTCGATGCTCCACACGCCGGTGCCCGGTTTCTGGTAGGAGGTCAGGCCGCGCGGGTAGGGGTGGACCTTTTCGGTGGAGACCAACACCTCCGCGCTGCTCCGGCTCAGGCGCAGGGCGCTGCCCTCGATGCTGAGCACCGCCGAACCGCAGTAGAGGTCGGATTTGTCCCAGGAGCGGATCTTGGCGAAGGTGTGGCCTTCGTCGGTGGAGCGGAAGAGGGCCAGCTCGCGGCCCCGTACTCCCTGGCCAAGTCCGGCCCGGCTGTCGCCGGCGTCCCGGTAGCGGCCGATGAGCAGCAGGCTGTGGTCGCGGGGGTGGCGCACCAGGTTGCCGGCCCCGAACCAGAAACCGGGCTGGTCCTGGGCCGGACCGACCAGCAGACGGGCGTGCCGGTGGTCGATGAGGTTGCTGGCCAGCTTGACGAGTTTGCGCTCCAGGCTCTCGGGGAGTCGTTCCATCTGGAGAGGGGGGCGAGGGGGGAAAGCCAATAAACGAAAAAGGCCCCGCCCCTGTCAAGCGCCGAGCCTATCTCAAAAGTCGCTCTGTAGGCGAGCCTGAGCGAAAGCGGCCTGGGCAAGGCGCCCGAAAGAGGCATATCTCTGAAGGAAGATCTGCCGACTGAGGGCGAACCGCAGGCCCGCCCAACTCCAAGAGTTGGGCGTCACGCCGATCCAGGCCGCTTGCAGCCAGGCGCAGCCAAGATGGGGTTTTGAGATAGGCTCCTAGATCCAGCCGGCGCTCTCCTGGCGGACGATGGAGGCCATGGCTTCGAGCCAGGCCGGATAGCTGTTGAGACAGGGGGTCAGATGCAGGGTCTGGCCGCCGCCCTCCCGGAACTGGCGGCCGCCCTCGTTGCCGATCTCGTCGAGGGTCTCCAGGCAGTCGGCGGTGAAGCCCGGACAGGCGGCGGCCAGGGTGCGCACACCCTGGCCGGGCAGGCGGTGGAGGAGCTGGTCGGTGTAGGGCTCCAGCCAGGGCTCCTTGCCGAAGCGCGACTGGAAGCCGAGGGTCCACTGGTCGTCCCGCAGCTGCAGGGCCTGGGCCAGGAGCCGGGCGGTGATCTCGCAATGGCGGCGGTACGGGTCGCCTTCGGCAATATAGCGATGCGGGATGCCGTGGAAGGTGAGCAGGTAGTGGTCGGGGAGGAGGCCGGCCCGCTCCAGGTCTTCCTGAAAGGAGGTCTTGAGCGCGGCGATGTACTCGGGGTGGTCGTAATAGGGGGGCACAAAGCGCAGGGTGGGCATCTGCCGCCGGCGCTCGAAGAAGAGCGGGCAGCGCCGGCCAAAGGCGGCGCGGTTCACCCCGTCGTAGATGGAGCCGGTGGTGGAGCAGGAAAACTGGGGGAACATGGGGAAGACCAGCAGGCGCTCGGCGCCGGCCTCCTGCAACTGCTGCATGGCCGCGGCGAGGGCGGGACGGCCGTAGCGCATGCCCAGGGCCACCAGGTACCGCGGACCCAGGCGTTCCTGCAGCCCTTTGGCCTGGGCCTGGGAATGGAGGAGCAGGGGCGAGCCTTCGGGCTGCCAGATCCGGCGGTACAGAGCGGCGGAACGGGCGGGCCGGCGGGTGAGCACCAAGAGATGTAGGATGGGCAGCCACTGCCAGCGGGGCAGGTCGATGACGCGCGGGTCGGAGAGGAATTCGCGCAGGTAAGGGCGCAGGGCCACGGCAGTGGGCGCCTCAGGGGTGCCCAGCTGGGCCAGCAGCACGCCGATGGGGGCATCGGTCCTGGTCGTTTCGCTCTGCACGGGCGGCGGGTTGATGGGCCTCGGTGAGTTGCTTACCTTGATCGAATTCCGGAACCCGTCTCTATAGAAGGAGGTCTTCCCTCATGCGCACCATCTTCGCCGGCATCGAGTACGCGGGCAAGTCCACCCTGATCCAGTTGCTGGACCAGTACTACCGCCACCGCAAGTGTCCCACCCACACCGACGACCACTTCACCATCCCCGACGCCTCGCTCAGTCCGGCTTCCCAGGCGCTGATGGTGGGCTTCCCCGACGACGTCAAGGAGCGTATGCAGCGCATGCAGATCCACTACCACGTCGAGGTCATCAAGAACTACGCCAACACCCTGATCAGCGGCTGGCACCTCGAAGAGGCGGTCTACTCCTCGATGTACGGCAAAGATCCGGGGAGCACCTATTACCCCAATTACGGGTACCGGTTCCAGCGCCTCTACGAGTCCCTGGTGCTGGAAGCCCGCCTGCCCGATATCGTCCTGGTCCACCTGAGGGCCAGCGACGAGGCCATCCGCCAGCGGATGCAGGCCCATCCCCACCGCTATCAGATCATCAAAGAAAAGGATATCGCGCGGCTGAAACAACTCTTCGCCGAGGAGATCGACAAGTCCCTCTTCACCCACAAAGGCTACACCATCACCCTCGACACCACCGGCAAGACCCCTCAGGAATCCCTCGACGAGTTGCTGCTGCTTTCGGAACCGCGCATCAGCGCCGGGGAACTGGCCCTGCGCGCCCTGCCGGTGCCGGCGGGCGAGTACGAGGTGAAGTACGAGGGTGGGGTGCGCCGCACGGTGCCCAAGGCTTGAGACCGGCCCTGCGTTGGGCGGGCGAGTTGCGGACTAGTAAATGACGGCGAAGCGCCCGTCGGGCTCGGCGACCACCGCGGCGTGGCTCCACACCGGAATGGCCTGGGGCAGGTGGCCCTGTTCGGGACCGGGCTGCCCGTCCGCCTCGTAGAGCTGCCAGGCCAGGGCCCCGCCCTGGTTCCAGCCGGTGCCCTCGGTCCACACCAGCAGCACCTGCCCCCGGGCATTGATGCCCAGGGCCGGGTGTTTGCGCCCCTGGCCCTCGCCCGGGGCCGGTACGGGCGGGGAGAGGGCGCCGCTGCGCTGGTCCGCCCGGGCCCAGTAGACCTGGCCGGCCGTCTCCCAGGCCAGCAGGGTCTGCCCCGGCAGCGGCCTCAGGGCGGCACTGCTCATGGGGCAGGCGCGCAGTTCCCAGGGATGGACCGGCAGGTCGCCGAAGGAGCGGCCCTGGTCGGTGGAGACCAGCAGATGCATGTCCCGGTGGGTCCCGCCGGTGGCGGCCCGGTAGAGCAGGTAGAGGGCGCCGTCGCGGCCGGCGGCGGCGCGCATGCCGCAGCAGCCGCAGGCCCCGGTCTCGGCGGGATTGGCCCTTGTCTCGGCGGCAAAGGTCTGGCCCTCGTCTGCAGAGCGGGCCACCCACACCCGCCGGGTCTCCTCCCCTTCCTGGCCGGCGTGCCAGCTCACGTACACCTGGCCGGCCCCGTCAGCGGCCACCGAGCCGCCCCCGTCCAGGCCATAGGCAGTGTGGATGAGATTGCGCTGCGGCTCGAACCCGCTCCCCTGTGCGTCGGTGCGGGCGTAGCACATCTGGCCCTCGTTCTCGTTTCCTGCCCCCATCCAGGCCACGTGCACCCGTTGTCCCAGGGCCAGGTGCCCGCCGCGTATGGTGCCGACGGCGATGGCGCTGCCGAGCTGGCTGTTGACCTGCACCGGGGCGGAAAAAGCCTCGGCTCCGGGGGCGCGCCGCTCGTAGAACAGGTCCCCTCCGGCGGGCTCGCCCTTGAAGTAGAGCAGGTGGAGGGCGCCGCTGGAATCGAGGGCCGCCTGGGGCTGGAGGCCGCCGGCGGGCAGGCGGATAAAGTCGAGTTGGTCAGCTTGAGCCGGCAGGGAGGCGCCCAGCAGGAGCAGCAGGGCCCAGCCGGCGCCCCAGTTCTGTATCGCGCTCATCTTCTCTCTCCGAAAAATAAGTTGCCAGGGGGTCGGGTTCTGTGTTTTTTAATGGCGAATATCTCCAATTGAAACATCGCTCTATTTTGACCCCCTAACAAGGAGATTCAGGTGAAGAGTTTCTGGAAAGGCAGCGCGGTGTTGATCGCGGTGGCGCTCCTGGCCGCAGGCAGCCGGGCCGAGGCGCGGGCCCAGCGGCCGGGGCAGATCCCCAATGGCGGGGTGAAGAGCTGCGCCAATTGCCATGTCAGTTCGGCCGGCGGCGGACCGCGCAATCTCTTCGGGCAGATGGTCGAGGCCAATTTCCTCAGCTCTGCCGGATTTTCCGGCCGGGTGCAATGGGGCCCGGAACTGGCCAAACAGGACGCCGACGGGGACGGGGCCACCAACGGCGAGGAATTGGGAGATCCCGAGGGGTTGTGGAAGGCCGGCGACGCCGATCCGGGCGAGGCGGTGGCCGTCACCCTGCCCGGCGATCCGAACAGCCATCCGCCCATCAAAGAGGTCAGCATGGTGGAGGCTTCCACCTGGGCTCAGGTCAAAGAAGCGGCGCGGGAATTGTTCAGGTGAAAGGTAGCCTGCCTTCCCCTCCCCTGGTGTCGCGCCGGCTGGTCAATGCTCTGCTGGGCCTCGGCTTCGCCGGGGTCATGGGGGGCATGGCCGGCGCGGTCCTGGCCTATCTGTGGCCGGAACGCGGCCAGGCTGCCGGCTCAGATCTGGTAATGGGAGCTGAAGGCCCCTTGACCCCCCAGTCTCTGGGTCAGGGTCAGGGTGTGGTGGGCCGCAGCCAGGTGGGCAAGGTGCTGGTGGTCCACCAGGGGGAGGAGTGGATAGGCCTGCTGGCCACCTGCACCCACCTGGGCTGCACCGTTTCTTGGAATCCGGACAGCAAGCAGGTGGAATGCCCCTGCCACGGGGCCCGGTACGGCCTCAGGGGCGAGGTGCTGCGGGGCCCGGCCCGCCAGTCCCTGGGCCGGGTGGAACTGGCCGTGGACGCCCGGGGCATCCACGTGGTCTCCGCAGCGGGATGAGCAGGGTGCGAGCGGCGCTCTGGCAGTGGCTGGACCAGCGCTTCCACCTGGGACCGCTGGCCGATGCCCTGCAGCAAAACCTGCGCAAGATCGTGCCGCCCCACGTCAACTGGCTCTTCACCCTGGGGGCGATGCTGGCTGCGCTGCTGGTCGTGCAACTGGGCACCGGGACGCTGCTGATGGTCTACTACAAGCCCAGCAGCGCCCAGGCTCACCACAGCATCGAGCACCTCAGCTATGAGGTACCCCTGGGCTGGTTCATCCGCTCCCTCCACGCCTGGGGTTCGCACCTGATCGTGGGTCTGGCCCTGCTCCACCTGACGCGGGTCTACGTGTACGGAGGGTACAAGAAGCCGCGTGAGTTGACCTGGGCCACCGGCGTGCTGCTCCTGGGTCTGCTCCTGGGTTTTGGCTTCACCGGATATCTATTGCCCTGGGACCAGGTGGCGTACTGGGCCACGGTGGTGGTTACCCAGGCACCGGCCTCCATCCCCTGGGTGGGGCCCTGGATGCGCGAGTTCCTCATCGGCGGCTCCGAGGTGGCCGACGCCACCCTGGGCCGCTTCTTTGTGGTCCACGTCATCCTGCTGCCCCTGCTCCTGCTCGGCCTGATGGGCCTGCACCTGCTGCTGGTGCGCTGGCTGGGCATCTCGACCCTGGGGCGCACCGACGAGCCGGCCCCAGACCCCGAGGTGCTGCGGCAGCAGGGGGGGCATCCCTTTGTCCCCTACCATCTGCTCAAGGACCTGTCGGCCATCTGTGCGGTTTTGGGCTTGCTGTGCACCCTGGCGCTGCTCTGGCCCAGCCAGGTGGGCGAGCCGGCTGACCCGCTGCGCACCCCGGTGGGCATCAAACCCGACTGGTACTTCCTGCCGGCCTATCAGTTCCTCAAGTACGTGCCCGAAGCCCTGGGGGTACTGGCCCCCCCGCTCTTTTTTCTGGGTCTGCTCTTTTTGCCCCTGTTCCTCGACCGCTCCCCTGAGCGGCATCCCGGCCGGCGGCCCCGGGCCCTGCTGGCCGCCGCCCTGGCCGGCGCCTTCCTACTCCTGCTGGGGGTGCTGGGCCACCTCTCGGAGACCTCCCGCACCTTCATGGGCAGGACCTATCACTTCGACATCCGCGGCTGGCCCCAGCAGGTGGCTCCCGGGGAGGGTCCATGAGACGACTACTCGGTCTGTGGCTGCTCAGTCCGGCCCTGCTGTGGGCCGATGCGCCGGTCTCCCTGGACGAGGTGTTCTGCGCCACCTGCCACTTCGACCAGGGGGAGGAGTTCGCCCAGAGCATCCACTACCAGCAGGGCCAGCTGCTGTGCAACGACTGCCACGGCGGGCTGCCCTTCGAGGCTGACCCGGAAAAGGCCAAGGCCCCGGGCACCGGCTTCATCGGCAAGCCCAGGCGCCAGGACGTCGCCGCCCTGTGCGGCAAGTGCCACGCCGCCCCGGCCCGCTTCTTTGCCCAGGGCCCGCACGCCGCTTGGCAGCACCAGGCCAATCCCACCTGTATCAGTTGCCACCACAACCACCACGTGGAGGACGCGACCCTGGCGCTGATGGATTCGACCTGCACCCAGTGCCATCAGGCCGGCACCCCTGCCCTGGCCAGGGGGAACACCATCAGACAGCGCCTGGAGCAGGCCGGGGAGGTGCACCGGCAGCTGAAGGCGCACAGCGACAGCCTGCAGGCCCTGGAAGGTTCACTGCGGAAGGCGGTTCCCTACCTGGAGGCCGGGGCCAGTGCCCTGCGCGAGACCGATCCCATGACCCATGCCCTGGACCTGGGGCTGATCGAGGGGAAGCTGGGGGAGGCGCGGGGCGAGGAGGATCAGGTCCGGCAACTGATCGCCGACTATTACGCCGGCCGCCGGCACCGGGTCTGGGCCGTGGCGGGGATCTGGGTGCTGGTGGTGGCTAACGTCTTCCTGTTCTGGATCAAGCGCCGGCAGTTGAAGTGAGCGCGGCACAGCCTTTTTGGTTTTTCCGTAAAAGCGAAGTATATTAAATTTCTCTAAAAGGCAAACTACGCCAAAGCGTAGGACGCAAAGGCGCGGGTCCTCGTCTGATCGACCTCGGGAGGGGTAAGGGTTAGGGACAAAGAGGCCAGTCCGCACAAGATAGCCGCACTGCCGAAGAGAAGGTCTTTGGTGGGTGCGGTTTTTTTTGCCGTCCGGCAGAACGAATCCCCAGAGCGCGTGTCACAAGCCTCGCCGGTGAAGGCGGCAGAGCAGCGGAAAGTCAATGGTCCAGCGGACTGCGCACGGCCAGGCCCCCGCGATTGAGCACATGGGTGTAAATCATGGTCGTGCTCACATCGTTGTGGCCGAGCAATTCCTGTACGGT
>JACPJE010000069.1 GCA_016187725.1 Candidatus Latescibacterota bacterium | reverse complement strand
ACAGGTACACCCCGCACTCCTGTGCCGCCTTCAGGCAGGACTCGAACACCGCCCGGGTCCGCTCCCAGGTCTGCTGAAAGTCCCAGCCCTCCTGCACGTTGCGCTGCTTGGGCGAGCCGATGATCATCACCTGGCCCCCCAGCTCGCCGCAGCAGCGGATCAGGGCCTCGAAGTAATCGCGCGTCTTCTTCCTGATCCCTTCGTCCGGATGGTTGATGTACAGGCCGGCGGGGCTGACCAGCAGCCAGTGCAGCCCGACGATCTCCACCCCGGCGGCCTCGGCGGCCCGGCGGATCTGGCGGCGGCGCGCCGCGGGGAGATCCGCCACCGAGGGAGCCAGGGTGAAGGGGGCGATCTCCACGCCCTGGTACCCCGCCTGGGCGGCGTAGGCGAAGACCTCCTCGATGGGCCAGTGCTCGAAATACTCGTTGCAGGTGGCGAATTTCATCGCTTTTTCTCCTCCTCAGACAGCCGGGATCGAAATTAACCATGTCACCTGCGCGACGCCAGTTGTGCATTTTCTGAGCCACCCTCGCCTGCGCCTCCAGAGAGCCGGGGCCGGCACGGTCCTTGCAGTCTCCCCGACTTGTGCTCCTGCTGCTCCTCCTCCTGCTCCTGCGGGCGCCGGCCCACCCCCAGGACCTGGACCCCTTTGCCGGCGAAGAGAACGCCCTTGCCCGCGAAAGCGAGCTGGCCGAGCAAGGCGGGCCTGGCGCCCTCTCCCTGCGCCTGCGCGCCCAGGGGACGCCGGGCCAGACGCGGCAATACCAGCGCCTCGAATGGAAGGGACACGGCCAGGAAGCCTACGTGCTGGTCGAGCGCGACCCGGGCGAGCCCCGCTGGAACGATTTTGCGGCCGGCTATTGCCACTGGCACCACCCCGCCCGCCCCTTTGCCCTCACGGCCGGCGACCTGCGCCCCGGCTTGGGCCAGGGCCTGATTTTCGGCCGCACCAGCGGGCGGGGCGCCCCCTTCCCCGCCCTGCGCCAGGACCGCCAGAACCCCGGGTACCGGGCCAGCGGCGAAAACGCCGCCCTGCGCGGGGTGGCCCTGAGCGGAGGGGCCGGCTCCTTCGAAGCTGTATTGCTGGCCGGCCGGGCCGCGCGCGACGCCAGGATCGACAAAGGGGGCCAGGTGGTTTCCCTGCCCGAAAGCGGTCTGCACCGCACCCGCACCGAAGAGACCGGCCGCCGCCTGCTGGGCATCTGGGTAGGCGGGGCGCGGCTGCGCTGGGCGGGCCGGAGCTATCAGTGGGGCGCCACCTTGCAGGCCTTGCGCTTCGACCGCCGGGTGGACCTGCGCCGCAAGGAGGACCGGGCCTTCCACGGGCAGGCAATGCGGCTGACTGGAACGGACTTCCGGCTGCAGTGGCGGGGCCTGCGGGCCGCCGGCGAGGCCGGGGTGGATGCCCGGGGCCGGCGCGGGGCGCTGGGCGTGGGCACCCTGCGCCTGGGCCGGCTGCGTCTGGGCGCCACCTGGCGGCGCTACGATCCGGATTTTCCCGCCTTCTTCGGCGGGGCCCTCGGCCGCACTGGCCAGCGCGACGAAGAAGGCCTGCTCTTGTGTGCCGAGGGCCGCTGGCAAGGCTGGCAGGGGCGGCTCTGGGCCGATGGCTGGCGGCCGGTCCAGGCGGACCACCAGCCCCTCAGCCAGGTGCGCGGCTGGAGTCTGATCCCCCCACTTCGCCCCTCCTTGCGCCTGGAACTGTCCGGGCAGCAGGAACCCGGTCAGGGCGGGCGAGCCCGGTTGAGTCTGGCTTGGAACCCGTATCGCCGTCTGGAGCTGGCCGCCAGGATCGAGGAGCGCCGGCTGCGGGCCAAGGGCGAGGCCGCTGAACAGGGCCGCCTCTTCTCCTGGCGCGCCTCGGGCAACTGGCATCAGCTGGAGTGGACCTGCCACCTGAGCCATTTCCACACCTCCTCCTATGCCAGCCGCATCTACGAGTACGAACGCGACCTGCCCGGCGCCCTGAGCATCCGCCCGCTCTACGGCAAAGGCTGGCGCTGGTACCTGTTGGCCGCCTATCATTGGCGCGTCCTGCGCCTGAGCGGCCGCTACCGCTTCCAGCAGGGCCGGCACCACGCCGGCCTGCAGCTGGACCTGGAGTGGCTTCCTTGAAGTTGACACGCGGGAATCAGGTGGATAACTTGAAGTATCTGAATTTTCCACCTCAGCCGGATCCAGCGCCCAACGCCCATGGCCGACCAGAACCACTCCGCTTTCGACCTGGAAGACCGCCTCCGCCGCCTCAACGAGATCGGCGTGGCCCTCTCGGTGGAGCACAACCTGACCGTCCTGCTGGAGCGCATCCTGCTGGAGGCCCGCCGCTTCACCCGCGCCGATGCCGGCACCCTCTTTCTGCTCAAGGGCGACCATCTCACCTTCGAAATCACCCAGAACGACACCCTCAAGAGTTTTGCCGGCGGCACCCGCGGCAAGATCGATCTCCCACCCATACCGCTCAACAAGGAAAGCGTCTCAGGGTACGTGGCAGTCACCGGCCAGATCCTGAACATCGAGGATGTGTACACTGATCCGGTCTACCATTTTGAGGGGCCCAAACAGGCCGACCGGCGGACCGGGTACCGCACCCGCTCCATCCTCGGGGTGCCCATGAAGGACCACGAGGATCAGATCATCGGGGTGCTGCAGCTGATCAACGCCCTCCACCCCCAGACCGGCGAGGTGTTGCCCTTCTCCGCCCAGGACCAGTCCCTCATCCAGTCCCTGGCCTCCCAGGCGGCGGTGGCCATCAACAACGTGCGCCTGATCGAGGAGACCGAGCGGCTCTTCGATTCCTTTGTCGAGGTGATGGCCACCGCCATCGACGAGCGCTCCCCCTACACCGGAGGCCACATCCGCCGGGTGGCCGAGATGGCCATGGCCGTGGCCCACGGCGTCAACAGCTGCCAGGAGGGGCCCCTGGGTGCGCGGCAGTTCAGCGAGGACGAATTCAACGAACTCCGCATCGCCGCCTGGATGCACGACATCGGCAAGATCACCACCCCCGAATGGGTGGTGGACAAGCCCACCAAGCTGCACACCCTCTTCGACCGCATCGAACTGGTGCGCACCCGTTTTGCCCTGATCAGAAAATCCATTGAGCTGGAGCGCCTCGAAAGGCAGGCGGCGCTGCAGGAGGCCGGCCAGCCTCTGCCCGCCGGCTTCGCCGAGGAATACGCCCACCGCCTGCAGACCCTGGGCGAGGATCTGGCCTTCCTGGAGCGGGCCAACACCCCCGGCGAGTTCATGCAGGACGCGGATCTGGTGAGATTAAACCAGATTGCCCGCCAGACCTACGTGGAGGAAGGCCAGGAACGCCCCTATCTGAGCGAGAACGAGCTGAAGAACCTGTGCATCCGCAAGGGCAGCCTGACCCAGGAAGAGCGCCAGAAGATCAACGACCACGCCTCGATGAGCATCAAGATGCTGGCCCAGATCCCCTTTACCCGCAAGCTGGCCCAGGTGCCCCCCATCGCCGGGGCCCACCACGAAAAGCTAGACGGCAGCGGCTACCCCCTGGGCCTCAAGGCCGAACAGATCAGCCTGCAGGCCCGCATCCTGGCGCTGGTGGACATCTTCGAATCGCTCAGCGCCGACGACCGCCCCTACCGGGCCAAGCCCATGCCCCGGGAGGTGGTGCTGCGCATCCTCAGGGAAGAAGTGGAGGCCAACCACATCGACCGCGACCTCTTCGAGCTGTTCATCCGCGAGCAACTCTACCTCAAGCTCGACGAGATCAAGGCGCGCATGGCCGCCGGCCCCCGCAACGCCCAGGATGTATGAAGTCGGGCGGCATCCCCCGGATCGCCCTGCTCCTGCTCTTGGCCGGCGCCCAGGGCGGCTGGGCCCTGGTGTGCGGCGAAGGGGCGGCCCGCCCGGCCCAGGGGCACCTCTCCTCCAGGGGCCACCTCCAAGCCCTGGCCGTCTTCGCCCGCTTCCAGGACGAGGACCAAAGTGAGCGCACCCTTCCCGAATTCGCCGCCTCCCTCTTCGACCCCCAGCGCCCGGGCAGCCTGACCCACTTCTACTTGGAGATGTCGCAGGGCCAGTTCCGCCTGGACGGGGAGGTGGCGCCCCATTGGTACGGCTCCCGCCGGCCCGCCTCGGCCTACGTGGACAGCACCGGCCTGAGCGGGGAGTTCAGCGCCTTCACCCGCGAGATCCTGGCAGCCCTGGATGCCGAGGTGGATCTGGGGCGCTACGATGACGACGGGGCTGACGGGGTTCCCAACTCGGGCGACGACGACGGGTACGTGGATTTCCTCTTTCTCAACACCCTCACCATCCCCAGGAACTTCATCGTCGCCGACGCCACCGGGGTGGCTGGGCTGGGATTGGGTGACGACTACCTCACCGCCGACCGCCGGCTCAACGGCGGCTTCATCCGCATCCGCGCCGACGGCCATCCCCGCGGCCGGGGAGGCACCCTGCAGCGGGCCCATACCTTCGAGGTGGCGGTGGGCAGCATGGCCCACGAATTCGGCCACGCCCTGGGCCTGCCCGACCTCTACGACCTGGACTACGGCCAGCAGGACGGGATCCCCGATCCCGAAAAGGATTCCGCCGGGGTGGGGTACTGGTGCCTGATGGGCCGCGGCGCCCTGGGCTGGGACGAGCAGGGCGGTCCCAATCCCTTTTGCGCCTGGAGCCTGGGGCAACTGGGCTGGATCGGCGCTGACAACGCCGCTCTGGTGGTGGTGCAGGGGCAGTTCGAAGGGGCGCGCCTGGAAGACGTGCGCACCGGCGGTGCGGTCTATCAGCTGCCCGTGTCCGGGGATGCAGAAGTCGAGGAATACCTGCTCCTCGAACACCGCCGCACCGGGACCAGCTACTACGAGCGCCTGCTGCCCGCCAGCGGCCTGCTGATCTGGCGGGTGCGCAGCAGCAAGTCTGAACTGGGACCGGGAATCCCGGGAGGCGGCGTGGAATTTGGCAGCAACAACGCAGAAGAGGCCAAACTGGTGGACCTGGTCTGCGCCGACGGCCTGTACCTGGACGCCGGCTTCCCCGCCGGCACCAGGCCCGCCCCAGAACGGGGCCGGGACAACCTGGACTTCTGGGCCCACGACGAGGCGTACCGCGCCGCCCATTTCGGCAACCTGGGCGATGCCACCGACCTCTTCGACGGGGCGAACTTCACCGAGTACTCGGCCATCACCAACCCGGCGCCGCCGCCGGGGATCAGCGTGTCCCGCATCCGCCGCCAGGGGGAGGCCATGCTGGCCGACCTGAGCGCAGTGGACCGCCGCCGGGCCGGCTCAGTGGCTGGCACCCAGACCTGGAAGGACACCGTGGAGGTGGTGGGGGACGTGGTGGTGGAGCCCGGAGCGCGGCTGCACGTCGCCCCGGGAACCCTGGTCCGCTTCGACCAGGACCACCGCCGGCAGGGGGTCGATCCCCAGCGCTGCGAACTGGTGGTGCAGGGGGAACTAATCGTCGGCAGGCAGGCCCGGTTCAGCTCGGCGGCAGCCTCACCTCAGCCGGGCGACTGGTACGGCATCGCCCTCCACCCCGCCGGCCAGCTGATCCTGCGCCAGGCCACCCTGGAGTACCCCCAGCAGGGGGTGTCGGGAAGAGGCCTGCTCTCCCCCCTGGCCATCGAGGACAGCCGCATCCTCCAGGCCGGCCAGTGCGGGATCTGCCTGGAAGAGATCCAGGAGATCGTCACGCTGCTGGGGGTGGAGGTGGAAGGAGCCGGCCAGGAGGGGGTCCGCGTCACTGGCCCGGCCCAGGTGCGGGTGCGGGGGGCGCGCCTAGAGGGCAACGGCGCCAAGGGCCTGGAGCGGGTGGGCGGGTACCTGGAGTGCCTGGGCAGCCAATTTGCCGATAACGGCAGCGCCCTGGCCACGGGGGCTGACCTGGTGCTGGGGGGCCAGGTCTTCGGCCGGGTGGCCAACAACCAGTTCCGCGGCGAGGTGGGCATCCGCTGCGAGCAGTGCGAGGACGTGCTCATCGAGCAGAACCGCCTGGCCGGCCACCGCATCGGCCTGCACAGCGACAGCGGCCGGCCGCACCTGGTCCGCAACGAGTTCATCGGGGACGAACTCGCCCTGCTCCTGACCGGCCTGCGGGTGCCCGCCCGCCTGGAGCTGAATGCCGTGGAAAACGCCGGCCAGCTGCTGGACAACCAGACCGGCATCGAGGTCGTCGCCCGCAACAACTGGTGGGGCCGCGACGACGAGGCCTGGATCCAGGCCCACCTCAAAGGCCTGGTGCAGTGGCGCCCCTTCCTCAACTTCGACCCGCGCATACCGGTGACCTTCTCCCTCAGTCCCAACTACCCCAATCCTTTCAACGGCAGCACGGTCATCGAGTACACGGTGGGCATCAACAAGGCCGCCCTCGACCTCCAGAGCGAGATCGTGGTGGAGGTGCGCTCCCTGGCCGGCGGCCTGGTGCGCCAGCTGGTGCGCCAGCCCTCCGCCCCCGGCATCTACTCGGTGGTCTGGGATGGGCGCGACCAAGAGGGGCAGCCCGTGGCCAGCGGGGTCTACTGCTGCCAGCTCAAGGTGAATCCGGTGCTGGTGTCCAGGAAATTGCTGGTGCTGCGCTGAACGGGCGCCGCTGCTGAAAAAGGAATAAATTTCCTCCACTGGGCGCCGCTTGTATATTTTCTTAAAGAGTATGGATATACAGACCGATTATCTGATCGTCGGCAGTGGCCTGGCCGGGCTCTTTTTTGCCCTCAAGGCCGCCCAGCGCCATTCGGTGGCCCTGGTCACCAAGTCCACGGCCCTGGAGTCGAACACCGCCTATGCCCAGGGCGGCATCGCCGCGGTGATGGACCGGGGGCGGGATTCCTTTGCCCTGCACGTGCGCGACACCCTTGAGGCAGGAGCCGGCCTGTGCGACCGGGCGGTGGTGGAGTTGGTGGTGCGCGAGGGACCCGAGGTGGTGGACGAGTTGATGCAGCTGGGAGCGCGCTTTTCCCGCGAGACCTCGGGCGAGCTGTCCCTGGGGCGCGAGGGGGGCCACTCCCAGGCGCGCGTGGTCCACGCCGCCGACTCCACCGGCAGGGAGATTTCCAGGGCGCTGCTGGAGGCGGTGGCGCGCGGCAAGCTGAAAATCTTCGAGCGCCACCTGGCGCTGGAATTGCTGGTCGAGGGGCGATGCTGGGGCGCCCAGGTCCTGGAACTGACCCAGGGCCAGGTGCACCGCTTCACCGCTCCCTTCACCCTGCTGGCCACCGGTGGCCTGGGCCAGGCGTACCTGCACACCACCAATCCAAGGGTGGCCTGCGGCGACGGGCTGGCCATGGCCTACCGGGCTGGGGCGGCGGTGGGCAACCTGGAGTTCATGCAGTTCCACCCGACCATGTTCTACCAGCCGGGCGGCCCCTCCTTCCTGATCAGCGAGGCGCTGCGCGGCTACGGCGGGGTGCTGGTGGACCGGCAGGGCCGCCCCTTTGCCGAGCGCTACCACCCCAAGGGCTCGCTGGCCACCCGCGACATCGTGGCCAGGGCCATCGTCAGCGAATTGAGGCACAGCGGCGGCGAGTGCGTCTATCTGGACCTGAGGGGCAAGGACCCGGCCCAGACCCGGCGGCGTTTTCCCGGCATCAGCGAGCACTGCGCCCGGCGGGGCGTCGACATCACCGCCGACCTGATCCCGGTGATGCCGGCGGCCCATTACCTGTGCGGCGGGGTCAGGACCGACGCCTGGGGACAGACGGAACTCCCCGGACTCTACGCGGCCGGCGAGGTGGCCCTGACCGGCCTGCACGGGGCCAACCGCCTGGCCAGCAACTCGCTTTTGGAGGCCCTGGTCTTCGCGCGCCGGGCCTGGACCCACGCCCGGGAGCAGTCGCCGCCGGCCCTGCCCGCAGCCCTGCCCTCCTGGCAGGGACCGGGCCGGGACGCGCCGCTGTCCGCCGATCAGGTCGAGGCGCGCCGGCAGCAGCTGCGCCGCTGTATGTGGGAGGAGGTGGGCATCCTGCGCACGGCGGCCGGTCTGGAGAGGGCCTGCCAGACCCTCGATGGCCTGGCTGAGGAAAGCGAGGCGCTCTACCGCCGGCACGCCCTGGACGCGGGACTGGTCGAATTGCGCAACCTGGCCACCGCCGCCCAGCTGATGGCCCGCGGGGCCCGGACGCGCCAGGAGAGCCGCGGGGGGCATTTCAACAGCGACTACCCGCAGCGCGACGATGCGCACTGGCAGCGCGACACCCTGATGCGCGCCGCCCGCTGAAGAGCGGATTTAGCGAGGTAAGGTCATGATTAGATTCTGCTGGACCGCCCTGCTCCTCTGCGCCCTGGCCCAGGCGGCCGGTGCGGCCGAGGCCGTGGTCACCAAGGTGCGAGGTCTGTCGCTCAACGTCGACAAGGGCGCGAACCAGGGCCTGGTGGTGGGCATGGAGGTGGTGGTGGTGCGGCCCCCGGGCGAAGCGGTCATCCATCCCATCACCGGCGAAAACCTGGGGTCGCCCGAAATCCGCCTGGCCGCCGGCGAGGTGGCCAAGGTCAGCGCCGGCTCGGGGGTGGTCCGCCTCAAGGGGCTGCCGCTGATGGCGGTGCGCGCCGGCGACGTGATCCGCTTCGTGGCCCCCGAATCCCCCAAGGAGGTGATGGAGCAGCAGGCCCGGGTCGAGGTGGAGAAGAAGGAGGAGGCCCAGGAGCGGCAGCAGCTCAAATCCGACGTCTCCGGCCTGACCCGCGATGTCAAGAACATCCAGGGGACCATCCACACCCTGGAAAACATGGTGCAGCGGCTGGAGAAGGTGGACGAGCGGATGCGGGCCCAGATGCAGGGGGTCAACACCGATATCAACGCCCTCAAGCGGGAGATGGCCAAGATCCGGGAGACGGTGGCCGCGCTGGTGTCGCCCAAGGTGGACAAATCCAAGGGCGAGAAGCCCGACACCCTCAGCACCGAGCAGCTAGACCACCTGCGCCAGCTCATCCAGGACGAGATCCACAAGCTGCGGGCCGAGATTCCCCCGGAGACCACCGTGGTGCAATCTGCCCCCGCGGTCGAGGAGCACCACCCCGAACCGGAGCAGGTCGAGCCCGAGCCGGAGCCCGAGCCGGCAGAGGAAGAGCCCCAGCCAGAGGAGAGCCCGGAAACCGATGCTGCGCCCTTCTACACCACCACCTGGTTCATGGGCGCGGTGGGCGGGTTGGGGTTGTTGGGACTGGGCTACTATCTCTTCACCTTTTTCACCTCCCGCAAGGGCGGCGACGAAGAGGAGGAAGAGGAGGAGGACGAGGAACCGGAAGCAGAGGTGGAGGTGGAAGAGGAGGAGGAAGACGACATCGTGGTGGAGGAGAGCAAATGAGCCGCCGCCGGCCCCGCACCTGGGTCCTCGCCCTGGCCCTGAGTTGCGCGTTCCTGCCCGGCCTCGCCCGGGGACAGACGCCCGAAGGGGTTATCATCCGCGTCGAAGCCAGTCTGGCTTACATCGACGCCGGCCAGCAGCAGGGCCTCATGGAGGGCGACCTGCTGGACATCATGTCCTCGGAGACCCTGACCCATCCCCTCAGCGGCGACACCCTGTCGGTGACCCCGATGGCAGTGGGGGCCCTGCGGGTGCGGCAGGTCTTTGCCCGCTTCGCCATCGGCGAGGTGGTCCACCTGGAGCCCGGCCAGGACCCCATGCTCATGCCGGTCTACCGCATCATGGACCCCGAGCGCATGTCCCAGGTCATGCTCTACGCCCAACGGTACGCGTACGCGGCGGCCGGTTCGGGGGTGCCCAGGCACCTGGCCCTGATCCCCGGGCTCCACCAGTTCAAACTCGGCGCCCCGGGCAAGGGCTGGACCCTGCTGGGGTTGGAGGCCGCCTCCCTGACAACCGGCGTCCTGTGCCGCATCCAGAGCGACAACTACTACGAGAACTACCACGGCCTGGATGGGCGCTACAGCGTCGACGAATTCGACCGCCAGTTCGACCGGGCCTCCACTTGGCGCCGGCGCAGCAACCTGGCCTTCTGGCTGGCCGGGGCGGTCTGGGCTTACAACTGGATCGACGTGCTGTGGCTGGGCAAGGGGCCCTCGCTGGAGAGCGGCATGGAGATGAGCAGCCAGGGCCTCCCCCTCTTCCAGGTGGCCTACAGGTTCTGAGATGATCCGAACGGCCCTGTTGCTGATGGCGCTGCTGGCCGGCTGCGGCGGGCTGGAGCGGGATAACCCCCTCGACCCCCGTTCCCCCCGCTTTGTCGATCTGCCCCAGCTGTTGATCGGCTCGTGGGGGCGCAACGACCAGGAGCGCAACGAGGTCTTCTTCTTCAAGGAGGACGGGGCGATGCAGTTGCTGGACTTCACCTGCTACCAGCGCGGCCCCGGCGATGTGGTGGATCGCCAGACCACCCCGCCCTGCCACACCCTTTTCGGCAACTACTTCCTCGACGGGGACCAGTTGCGCCTCTCCTTCACCGAGGTGCATACCCTGCCCGGCCAGGACCCCCTCCCGCTGCCGCGCACCGACAAGGTGGCGCAGATCTCCATCCGGCGCGAGACCCTCACCCTGGTGGAAGAGGACGGAACCCGCTCCTACATCCGCCTCTAGCCCCGGCAGGGGGCCGCCTTGTCAAAACCGGCCCCTGCCTTATATTCATCTCCTCCCCTTTTATCGCCAAAGAGTCCTGCCTTGAGCATCGCCGTCCTCGATTTCGGCGGGCAGTACGCCCATCTCATCGCCAACCGCATCCGCCGCCTGCACGCCTACGCCCGCATCTGTTCGCCCCAGGTTTCGCTGGACGAGTTGCAGGGGGTCCATGGCCTCATCCTCTCGGGCGGCCCCTCCAGCGTCTACGACCCGGCCCAGCCGCCCTATAACCCCGCCCTCTTCGATTCGGGCCTGCCCATCCTGGGACTGTGTTACGGCCACCAGCTGCTCTGCCAGCACCTGGGCGGCCAGGTGGAGCCGGGCCGGACCCGCGAGTTCGGGGCCGCCCGCCTGCAGTTGAGGCAGGCCAAGGGCGTCCTCAAGGGCCTGAGCCCCGAGGAGCGGGTCTGGATGAGCCACCAGGACACGGTGAGCCGGCTGCCCGCCGGCTTCGAGGTGCTGGGCAGCACCGCCGACTGCCGCATGGCCGCGGTATACGACCCGGCCCGCCGCATCTTTGGCCTGCAGTTCCACCCCGAGGTCAGCCACACCGCCAACGGGATGCGCATCCTGGAGAATTTCGTCGAACTGTGCGGCTGTCCCCGCGACTGGACCATGGACCACTACCTCGAACAATCAGCCGCCCAGTTGCGCCGCCAGATCGAGGGCCGCAAGGTCTTCCTCCTGGTCAGCGGCGGAGTGGATTCGAGCGTGGCCTTCCTGATGCTCAACCGCGTCCTGGGCGAAGACCGGGTCCTGGGTCTGCACATCGACAACGGCTTCATGCGCCACAACGAGACGGCCCTGGTGCGCCGCCTGCTGGCCGACTCGGGCTTTGCCAATCTGCACGTGGTGGACGCCAGCGCCGAATTCCTGGCCGCGGTGGACGGGGTGGTGGACCCGGAGGAGAAGCGCCGGCGCATCGGCACCCAGTTCATCGAGACCCGGGACCGGGCCCTGGAGGAACTCAGACTCGACCCGGAGGAATGGCTCCTGGGCCAGGGCACCCTCTACACCGACACCATCGAATCCGGGGGCACCGCCCACGCGGCGGTGATCAAGACCCACCACAACCGCGTCGACCTGATCGAGCAGCTTTTGGCCCAAGGCAAGGTGGTCGAGCCCCTGGCCCAGCTGTACAAGGACGAGGCGCGGGAGTTGGGCGAGAAACTGGGCCTGCCCCACCACCTGGTCTGGCGCCATCCTTTCCCCGGGCCGGGGCTGGCGGTGCGGGCCTTGTGCTCCACCGGCGAGGCTCAACTCAACGGGGTGGCAGCGGCCCAGGCCCAGGCCCGTCAGTTGGCCGCCCGCTACGGGCTGGAGGTGGAGATCCTGCCCCTGCGCAGCGTGGGGGTGCAGGGCGACGGCCGCACCTATGCCCATCCGGCCCTGGTCTGGGGGGAAGCCCAGTGGCCTACCCTCGAAGAACTCTCCACCGCGCTGACCAATGCCATCCCAGAGATCAACCGCGTGGTCTACCTGCTGGGGCCGGTACCCCGGCCCGCCCAGCACCTCAAGCCGGCCCGCCTGACCCGCCCGCGGCTGGACCTCTTGCGCCGGGCCGACCACCTGGCCATGGAAGCCCTGGAAAGGCACGGCCTGATGCAGGAGGTGACCCAGATGCCCACGGTGCTGCTGCCCCTCTCCAGCGACGGGCGACAGGAGAGCGTGGTGCTGCGGCCCATCTCCACCGACGACTTCATGACCGCCCGCTTCAGCCCCCTGCCCCAGTCCTTTGTCAGCGAGATCTGCCGGCAGTTGCTGGAGGTGGAGGGTATCGAGGCCGTCTTCTACGACGTCACCCACAAGCCCCCGGGCACGGTGGAATGGGAATAGGGGTGGGGCGGTAGTAAGGGCACGGCGCGCCGTGCCCTTACCGGATCAGATAGTACTTGTTCTTCCCCCGGCGGATAATGTGGTACTTGCCGTGCAGGCCCTCGGCGCGGCGCAGCACCTTGTCCGCCTCGGTGCAGCGCTCCCCGTTGAGGTAGATGGCCCCCCTGCCCAGGTCTTCGCGGGCCTGGCGCTTGGAGGAGCAGACTCCCGCCTCCACCAGCAGGTCCACCAGCACCGCCTCCTCTCCCGCCAGCGCGTGGGAGGGCACGTCCCCGAAACCTTCCTCGATCTCATCGGCCGCCAGCGCCCCCACTTCCCCGTAGAAGAGGGCCCGCGAGATCTTCTCGGCCCGGCGAGTGGCGGCACTGCCGTGCACCAGATTCGTCACCTCCTCGGCCAGCCGGCGCTGGGCCTGGCGCTTTTCGGGCTGGGCCCTGGTGACCTCTGCCAGTTCCAGGAGTTCCTCCCGGCCCAAAAAGGTGAAGACCTTCAGGTAATCGACCACCTTCTGGTCCTCGGCGTTGATCCAGAACTGGTAGAACTGGTACGGGGTGGTCTTGGCCGGGTCCAGCCACACGGTCCCGCTCTCGGTCTTGCCGAACTTGCCCCCGTCGGCCTTGGTGACCAGGGGACAGGTGAGGCCGTAGACCTTGCTGCCGGAGGCGCGGCGGATCAGGTCCACGCCCGCAGTGATATTGCCCCACTGGTCCGAGCCGCCGGTCTGGAGTTCGCAGCCGTGCAGCTGGTTGAGCCTGAGGAAGTCGTAGGCCTGCAGGATCATGTAGCTGAACTCCGCGAAGGAGATCCCCGCCTCCAGGCGGGAGGCCACGGACTCCTTGGCCAGCATATAGGGCACCGGCACGTGCTTGCCCACCTCGCGCAGCAGTTCGATGGCCTTGAGCGGGCCGAGCCACTCGAAGTTGTTGACCAGGAGCGCTGGGTTGGGGCCGGCGAAGTCCAGGAAGCGGGCTAGTTCGCCCTTGATCTTCTCGGTCCACGCCTCGACGGTTTCCGCGGCGTTGAGCTGGCGCTCCTCGCTCTTGCCGCCGGGATCGCCGATCAGGCCGGTGCCCCCGCCGGCCAGGGCGATGGCCCGGTGGCCGGCCAGCTGGAAGCGGCGCAGCAACAAGATAGTCACCAGATTGCCGATGGTGAGGCTGTCGGCAGTGGGGTCAAAGCCGTTGTACAGGGTGAGCGGCCCGTTCTGCAGGCGCCCAGCCAGCCCCTCGCGGTCGGTGACCTGGTAGACCAGGCCGCGAAATTCCAAGTCCTCCAGCAGATTCATGGCATATCTCTCCGGTTGCAGGCAACAAAAAACCCCTGCACAGGGCCAGGGGTCGTCAGCGGTTGCGGCGCGGATTACGGACGAATCCCTCTACCCTCCAGAGGTCTCAAGGCGGCAATATCGATAGCTGTTCTTCATCGCAGGATGCTCCACGGCTAGATCGAAGGGAAATATACTCGGGTTTGCGCTGCCCGTCAACAATGGAAAAAAACGCAAAAAAGGGAAGTTTTTGCCGGGCCCCGGCAGCCGACGCCAGGGCCCAACCCCCTGGGTAGTCCAGGAGGAAAATAACGGACACTTCAGTCTCTTTTTGTAACTACCTGATTTTACCGAAAATCTGCTATTGAGGCGTGTTAAAAGTTGATAATTCCACATCTGACGAGAAATCAGCCACTTAGAGCCATTCCTGTTACTGCTCTCCTGGACTACCACCCCCTGGAAAAGGCAGGTATGGATTTTGCGTTGTGCATGGCAGCAGTCCCCGACCCGGAGGCGGCCATGACATCCGGCGACCAACTGGACATCCGTCCCAACCTGAGCAACGGCTGCTACGAAGCCTGGCTGATGGACTCCCTCACCATGGAGAAACGGCTGGTCTCCACCTGCAGCCTCTGTGTCCCCGAAGATCAGTTCCGCTGGTGGAATCGGCAGGTGTGGAATGTCCTCCTGCCCACCGCCGCCTGAGCGCGGTTTTGCCCTTTTCCCCTTTTTGCGCTAATTTATCCCCGCCTTGAGGGCGATTAGCTCAGCTGGTCAGAGCGCCTGCCTTACAAGCAGGAGGTCGCTGGTTCGAGCCCAGCATCGCCCACCACCTCAAACAAAGCCCCGAGAGCTGCAGCGCCGGCTCTCGGGGCTTTTTGTTTTATGGATCATAAGATAATTTATTACATAAGTTTATCGCATGATTTTCTATCGTGTTCTCTCAAAAATAGATTGCCTTCCCTCGTGATTTATCTGTATATTTTGTTATCCCGATAGAGATTCAAAGCAACCAAAAAAGACCGGAAAAGGCGGATACTTTGTGCAACATTTGTTGCAACAAAACCCTCATGGGCAAACCATATGGCAAGCGTTCTTTGGTATCCGGCGCGCAGCTGCTGGCGCGTAGTCTACAGAATTAGGCTGGCGCAAAAAGAAATCCAGCGGTCCCGGTTCACCAAGCATCGGGAAGAGGCCAATCTTTTTCAGAATGAGTTGGGGCGTCTAGAGCGGGCCACGCGCACGGGTCTAGTTTCCACCAAAGAGATCGATGATTGGATCGCCAAAGGGTGGATCAAAGACGAAGAAGCGAATGTCGCCTTTCCAGGCTATGCGGAATCTTCTGAGCGGAAGCGCCGGCTGCATGTTCAAAAGGCCGACTTCCAGCAGCTCCTGCGGGGCTACGAAGAGTACGCCCTGCGCACCAGCAAGAGTGGCAGCCCACACCGGAAAACCCACAAGTCGCACATGAGCATGGCCCGCCAGGTGCTGTCCTGGCTCGAAAGCGAATACCCCAACCTGAAAGACCTGACGCCCCAGGCCATTCAGACCCGCCTGAGCGAGATGTCCAAGGAGTACTCCGAGTGGAGCGTCTACCAGTACCTCAACAAGCTGCGCCTGCTTCTGGACCAGGCGGTGAGTCGCCACATGCTCCTGGAAAACCCCGCACGGCAGATCGGCTTCAAGCAGCCCAAGAAGACCCAGGAACGGCGCATCCTCAAGGACAACGAAATCTCCCGGCTCCTGGAGGTCTCCCTCAACCATCGTCAGTATATCAGCGGGTGTCTGCCTACGGTGGTGCGGCTGGGACTGTACGCCGGCCTGCGCGACGAGGAGATGTGCTGGCTGCGGTGGGAGGCCATCGACTGGGAGAACCGGATCATCAGCATCCGGGAGTCGAAGTGCGAGGAGACTGGGGAGGTGTGGATTCCCAAGGACTACGAGATGCGCCGGCTGGATGTGAAGGAGGCTTGCATCGCCTATTTGGGGGAGGACCGGAAAAGACAGGAAAGCGAGGGTATTCTGGGACCCTTTGTCATGCCCGGAGGAGACAAGAAACGCCCTCAATACCGCAAGCGCCCCCTCTACCCCGACCTTCCCCAGAAAGCCTTTTCCCGAATGATCCAGGCCGAGGACATGGATACCGCTATCACGGTTTACTCCATGCGCCATACCTACGCAACCATGGCCTTGCGCAGCCGAATCGATATTCGCACCCTACAGAAGCGAATGGGCCACTCAGATCTCAAGACCACGATGGAGTACCTGCACTACATTGAGCCAGAGGAGCATCCGATGGACAAGCTGCCCTACTGATCTGGAACTCCTATTCATATCCGCTGTTACAACCCCTGGAGTACGACCTCCATGAACCTGATTGAGTTCAAGCGCTCAACCAGGGAGTTACGTGAGGGGATGCAGACGGCCTGCGCCTTCCTGAACGGCGAGGGGGGTGAGGTTCTCTTCGGCATCTGGCCCGATGGCGCGCTGGCCGGTCAACAGGTCTCTGACCAGACCCTCCGCGAGGTAGCCCAGATGATGGAGGGCTTTGAGCCTCCAGCGCGGCTGAACACCGAGCGGGTGCCGCTGAAGGCAGATCTGGAAATCCTCGTGCTCCATGTGGAAGGCCGCACTGATACCGTCCCCTTCACCTTTGACTCGATCCTCAAGTTTTTTGGTCTTGACCGGCGTGGTTCGATCGCCAGGTCCTCTCGGGTTAAGCCGAAGCGCGGTATTTCAATGACGAGGCCGGCTCGAGAACGCCCATATCTCGCCCCACCATATGCTTGGTGGAAGGACGTAGGGTGTCGATCCGCTCCTCCAGGAGACGTGCCAGTTGCGCCACCTGTTTGTGCGGCTCGTCGGTGGCGATCAGATCCTGGATAAAGGCCAGCAGGGCTTCTTCGCTGAGGTGCTGTTGTAGACTCCCCACGGTATACGCGGACAGCTTGTTTTCCAGTCGGGCCTTCTGCCACGGATGAAAGAAGAGACTATGATCAACCAGGAGGCTCAGGATCAGGCTGCGGCGAGATCCGTCTTCACCTTGCTGCTTGGTCAGATGATCCCATCCTTCATGGGCTTTCCAGTCCTGGAGAAAAACTTCTACCAGCCAGCGGAAGGTGTAGGCCTGGACGATATCCAGGGTGCGCCAGGTCAGGTCGCGGGCCACCAGATAGCGATACTCCTGCTCCCCCTCATACTTGAGAGCAATGACAAAGCGTTTAGCCTGATGCGCCGTCACATACAACCGGGCACTGGTCACCCAGACAGTCCGGGCCTCGCCCCCCCTGGGAGAGATCGTCTGCGGCGTGGCGGGATGTCGGGCCACATACTGCTGCAGCGAGAGGGTCTGGCTGCGGTAGCGGACCTTCTGGTTGGCGTGGAGTTGACTGATGACCTGGAGGCCGCCGAACAGCAAGGCCGCCGGGTCCATAAAGGCGGCCGTCCCATACAAGGCATCGGCCAGGATCACCCGGATGCTCAGGTCGGGATGATCGGCGCGAAACTGGAGCAACAAGCTCAAGGCCAGCTCCTGCTTGGTCAGATAGGCGGGATCTCGCGGGGGTTTGGGCGGCCGGTTACCCGCCGGGATGCCCTGGGCTTTGAGGGCCTTCTCTTTTTTCTGCCAGGCTTTCCACACCGGATCGGGTTGGTAGAAGGCGAAACTGACCGGCAAGGTGATCAGTGGGGTGACCAGCAGCAAGAACAGCGGTGCTTGGCCCATGAAGTAACCACCGGTGCTCGGATCTTTGAGCTTGTGCACATAGGCCAGCTTGGAGGTATGTTTGCTGCGTTGCTTATTCGATTCGTCGACCACCAGCACCCCTTCACGGATGCCATAGCACCCCAGGATGAGCCGGACACTCATCGGCAACAGCCGCTCCCACAGCAGCTTCGAATGGCGGAACATCCACGACAGGGCGGCCATCCGATAGCCGCCCAGGCTGGTGCGTTCGAACTGGGCCCAGTTGATCTGGTTGGTCAGCAACACCGCCATCACACAGAAGGCCAGCCAGGCTTTCTGCAGCCGCGACAGGTGCCAGCCCGGATGGTAGGTGGCCAACCCCGCATCGAGGGCCTCAATGAAGTGGCGCACAAAAGGTAAGGGCTGGCTGATGACCATGGCTTCTCTCCTCCAGGGTGGTGTGGGCCACAATATAATGGAGAAAGGGCTGCCAGAACCATTGACAGGGACGGGGAAACCGGATAGAATGACCTCCAAGGTAGCTGGTCAGGCGGTGACACGAAGAAAGATCGAGCTGAAGCGAGATCCCGAGTCTCGCCGTTTGATTCAGCTACCCCACCCCTTCTACTCCCCTGTCCCCTTTGTCAAGCACGAAAAACTTGATCATCGAGTTTTAGATATGTCGGAGGACCGAATTCCAGGATTGGCACGGAAAATCGACCTGGTCCTGCACCTCTGTGCCACAGGTCTTGACCCAGCAGCGCAGTTGCCGAAGGAGAGGGACAGAGGTATTTTTTACTAGGCGCATCGCCCATCGCGGTGGCGCAGCGCGGTGCCGAAAGGATATGCCGGTGGTTGATATCAAGCGTATCATCGATCGCCTAGATACCTGTAAAGCAATTGAGGGACCATCCGGTACTCCTA
>JACPJE010000068.1 GCA_016187725.1 Candidatus Latescibacterota bacterium | reverse complement strand
GCGGCCTCAGACCGCCTCTAGCTCTCTGCGCATCTCCATGTCGAAGAGCACCCGCTCGCGGGCCTTGTCCAACCCCAGGACCTTCCGTTTCTGGTCGATGTGGTCGATCATCAGTTTGGCCATCTTCAGAGGATCCGGCTCAAAGGCCCACTTGCCGCCATAGATCCCGCCGATGCCGTCAAAGAGCCACCGGGTCACCTCCTCGCTCCCCAGGGTGGGCCAGCTCACGCCGAACACGGTGAAGACCCCGGAGGCGACGAAGTACTGGCCGATGGCGATGGCCTTCTCGCTCATCCACTCAGGCGCGGCCCCGGCTACCGGCAGGTCAGACAGGTCGTCGCCCAGCCCTCCCTCCTTGACCATGGCCGTGGCCGCCATCAGGATGCGCGAGTTGTCCACGCAGGAGCCCATGTGCAGCACCGGTGGGATCCCCACGGCCTCGCAGACCTCCGCCAGCCCGGGCCCGGCGTGCAGCGAGGCGGCCTCAGGCGTCATCAGGCCCAGCTTGGCACAGGCCATGGCCGCGCACCCGGTCTGGATCACCAGCACGTCGTTCTTGATCAACTCCCTGACCAGGGTCGCGTGCACGTCGTCGTGCTTGACGCGCGGATTGCTGCACCCGACCACCCCGGCCACCCCGCGGATCCTGCCGTTGATGATGTTTTCGTTCAGGGGCCGGTACGAGGCGCGGAAGATCCCGCCCAGCAGGTAATTGATGGTCTCGTGGGAGAACCCCGCCACCAGGTCCATGCTGTGGGTGGGGATGTTCACCATGCCCTGCACCCGCTCGGGGAACCGGTCGATGGCCACCCGGACGATCTGCACGGCCGTCTCCAGGGGATGCGCCTCGTCGAATTCGAGGTGCAGCGCGCCCGGGATCTTGGCCCGGCTCGAGGTGGTGATCACCGCGGTGTGGTAGCATTCCGCCACCTTGGGCAGGGACTGCATGACGCACTGCACGTCCACCACGATCGCCTCCACCGCGCCGGAGACCACCGCCAACTCCTGTTGCAGCATGTTGCCCGCCAGGGGGATGCCGTGGCGCATCAGCATTTCGTTGGCCGAACAACAGATCCCCCCCAGGTTGATCCCGGCGGCGCCCTTGGTCTTGGCCAGGGCGATCAGTTCCTGGTCCTGGGAGGCGATCACCAGCATCTCGGGGAGCAGGGGTTCGTGGCCGTGGACGATGATGTTGACGCAATCTTCCTTCAGTATTCCCAGGTTGACCTTGCCGGCGATGGGCACCGGGGTGCCCAGCATGATGTCCTGCAACTCAGTGGCCAGCATGGACCCGCCCCAGCCGTCTGCCAGGGCCGTGCGCGTGCCCTGTTGGAAGAGGTGCTCGTAATCCATGTCCACCCCCATGAGGGTGCGGTGCATGGCTTCGACCACCTCCCGGTCGATGCTGCGGGGCTCCACCTGTTGTTCCTTCCAGAGCTGCTGCCGTTTCAGCGGCGCCCGCTGCAGAAAGCGCAGGGTTCCTTCCGCCTTGCCGAATTCGGCCACGGCCGCCTCTCCCACCGCGATGGCGATTTCCTGGATGCTGCGGTCGCCGATCTCGATCCCGAAGTCCAGCGCCACCTGCAGCAGTTTCTGTTCGTCGGCGATCTGGAAGTTCTCGTTCTCCCCGCGTGCCGTCGCCAGAAAGGTCTGGGCCACCGCCCGCCCGTGGTCCGAGTGGGCTGCGGTGCCACCGGCGATCATCCGCACGAAATTCCTGGCGGCGACGGTCTCGATGGTCGCCCCGCAGATGCCCCGGCGTTTCTCCCGCTCCTCAGCGGTCTCGGCCCTGTTCCTGGGCGCGGGCAGCCGGCAGGGACCCATGGAACAGAGCTTGCAGCAACTGCCCTCGCCGCCGATGGGGCAGGGTTTCATGGCGGCGGCGCGGTCAAAGGCGGTAGTGACCCCGTCGGCGGCGGCCTTGTCCAGCATCTCGATGGTCGCCAGGTCGGTGCTTCTGTCGGTATTGGCCATGGTCTTATCTTCCGGCGATGGGTTGCGAACTCAGCTCGCGAATGGCGGTGCGGATCTGCGCAATGGCTTCGGGGTGCCTCATGACCAGCACGTCGGCGCCGGCCAGCAAGAGCGAGGTGGCGGTCACCGCTTCCATCAGGATGCCCCGCTTCTTCTCGTCGCCTAGCTTCGGGTCCTCGGCCTGCGGGGTCTTGACCTCCTTGACCTTCCAGACCTCCCTGGCGAGGTTGCAGATGAGCGGAAATTGCAGGCGCTCGTCCTGCTGGGTCAGCGCCGCCATCCGGCTGCGCTCCATCACCGAGTAGGTGTATTCGAGGCCGTAGCCCAACCCCCCAGTCGTCGGGTCCACGATGATCTGCCCATCTGGTACGCCCAGATCGGCCAGCAGGATGTTGAGCTGCTTGCACAGGTTGATGTCGATGGGCGAGGAGGCGGCCACCGTGTGCTTGTAAGCGATGGCTGCCGCGCCGATCTGCTTGTAGTTGCCCTCGACCACGGGCCCCAGGATCAGCGAGCGGCCCTCACAGGCAGCAGCCACCCCCCGGAGGACTTCGGCGTCTTTGTCGTCGTTGCCGCAGCCCCACACGATCAGGGGAACCTCCACGGCCTCGGCCACCTTATTCACCACAGCCACGGCCTCGACTGCCGACCGGTCCAGGCCATTGGGGTCGATGCTGGCCAACTGCAGGCAGATCAGTTCCGCGCCGTAGTCGCCGGTGCATTTCCTGGCCCAGGCCACCGGATCGCCCGCCACCTCCCGGAAGGGTTCCAGCGCGGCTGGGGCCCAGTCTTCGGGGGGGGTGTCGTACACCTCCATCGCGATCCGGGGAGGGTGGGGGAATTCCCCCTCAAACAGGTGAAAGGGGTAACTGCTCTCGCCGCCCACTTCCAGTGCCTGTGGCCCGACCCCGATCCGCAGTTCCTTGATCGCCCCTGAATAGCTGATCCTGGGGATTTCAAATGCCATGCTGGTTTCCTCCGCTAGCTTGCTGTCCAGACGCTGTGGCGCAGTTTTCGGGGCCGCTCAGGCCGGGGTGCGCCGTTTCTCGCTGCCGTACCATTCCTTGCTGTACCAATAACGTTCACCGGACTGGAGGTACTTGAGCATCTCCGCACGGCTGCTCAGTTTGGTCCTCCAGTTGTAAGGAGCAGTGGGCTTCCCGGGTTCATAGGTCTCCGTGCCGATCAACTCTTGCTCTTCCGCCATCTGCTCATCTCCTCTCCAGGACGATTCTGTGCTTCATCAGATCGACTTCCACGAGCCGTGCATGCAGGGAGAGCGGCTCGCCGAAAAGGGGTCTCATCACCACCTGGTCCCCTTCCACCTCCACCGAGGCCACCTCTTCGAGGATGAGTTCCTCGCGGTCTCCGGAGATCGCGTACACGCTACTTTGACACATCGCTGCCACCTCCTGTCTCCAGCCGGGCCAGGGCCTGGCGCAGGCAGCGGGTAGCCTCGCCCGCGCTGCGGGCCGCCTCTGCGATCGGGCGCGCGACCTCCTCCAGTCCGGCAGCCCGGGCCCGTTGGGCCCAGCGCACGAACTCCTCGCCGTGCTCCTGGTTGTGCTCGATCCAGTGCCCGAGGAGGACTTGCAGTTTTGCCATTTCGTTCATAGTTGCTGCTCCATCGCTCCGACCACTTCCCGCTCCAGGCGAGCCTGCAGCTTGCGGAGCTCCTCGCCGGCCGGACCCTCCAGCACCGCGGCGATTCCACCCCGCCCCATCCCGCTTTCCATCACCTCGTTCCGGTAGGGGATGAAGGCCACCACCTCCAGGGCGGTCAATCCCCGGAGAATGAACTGCCGGTCCTGCTCGCCGCGCACCTTGTTGGCCACCACCCACACCGTCTTCAGCCCCAGGTCCGCGCCGAGGCGGTGGATCCGCTGGGCAGTCTCCAGGCTTCTCTCCCCCGGCTCGACCACCACCAGCAGCACGTCTACCCCCCGGGCCGTGCCCCGGGTGAGATGCTCCACACCGGCTTCCATATCCATGATCACCACGTCCTGGCGGCCGAAGATCAGGTGGGCCATCAGGGATCGGAGAAAGGCGCTCTCCGGGCAGAGGCAGCCACTTCCCCCCGCCCGGCTCGCTCCGCCCATCACTAGCAGCCTGATGCTGCCGACCTGGGGGCAAAAGGACTCGGGGATATCGTCCACCCGCGGGTTGAGGGCGAAATAGGAACCGGAGATCCCCGGTTGGGCCCCGGTGCGCTCGGCGATCAAATCCTTCATCTCGCTGATCGGCGCAATGCCCTCCGGATCGGGAAAGCCCAGGGTGGCGGCCAGGTTGCTGTCCGGATCTGCATCCACCGCGACTACCTGGGTTCCGGCGGCGGCAAAGAGCGTGGCCAACCCGGCGCTCAGCGTGGTCTTGCCAACCCCACCCTTTCCAGTGATAGCGATCTTCAAAATGCACTTCCCTTCTACTAGTCTGACTTCGATGCTTCACCGTGGGACAGGCGAGACATCTGAGCTACTCGCACAATCGGCCGACCGTCATCCCGGCCAGGACCACCATATCCTCCACCGGGAGGTATTCCGCCACGGCCGCGTCGAAGAGCAGATCCCCGGAGGGAGCGAACTCTTCGTCGCCGCGCCACAGGACCAGCGCCACTGGCACGCGCGGCAGCACCGGCAACTGCACGGATACGTCCCCGAACCCGGCGGCGCTCCCGCCCAGAGCGGCAGCGGCCCCGAACAAGGCTGTCTCCCGGTCGGCGAAGGTCCGCACCAGCCGGTCGACGCTCCGCGCCCGGAAATTGGGCAGATAGAACTCTCCACCCGGCACCTGGGCGAAGCTGATCCACTCTCCCCGCAGCGGCGCGCCGCTGGCGGTCTGGAGGTAGTGCAGGATCAGGATCTTCTCCGTCAGCGGCACTTCCGTGCCGCCGGTTGCCAGGGACACCGCGAAATCCGGGGGGCGCACCCGGTAGACCCGGTTCAGGAAGGCCAGCTCAACCACTCCGTCTCCCCAGCGCGCCCCGCTCCGGGCGCACTGCTCCCGCACCTCGGCCCGCTGCAGCCCCTCCACCGCCAGCGCCAGGGCCGCCTGCCACGCCTCCTGCCAGCTATCCCGCAGCGACAGACTCATGTGCCTCCACGCCGATCAGCATCCTCAAAACGACTCAGAACAACCCCACGACCTTGCCGGTCTCCAAGTCGAGATCGATCTTGGTGAAGGCCGGCACCGAAGGCAGTCCCGGCATGGTCCGCATCTCGCCGCAGAGGGGATAGAGGAAGCCGGCTCCCACTGAGGCGCGAATGTCCCGAATGGGCAGGGTGAAACCCTTCGGCGCTCCCTTCAAAGTTGGGTCATGGGAAAGGGAGAGGTGGGTTTTGGCCATGCAGATGGGCAACTTGTCGTAGCCCAGTTCAGTGTAGAGTTCGATCTTGGCCTCTGCGGCCGGCTGGTAGTCCACCCCACCGGCGCCGTAGACCCGCGTGGCGATGGTCTCGATCTTATCCTTGATCGACATCTCCAGCGGATAGAGGAACTGGAAACAGGAGGGTTTCTCGCAGGCAGCGGCCACGGCTTCGGCCAGTTCGCCGCCGCCGGCGCCCCCTTTGGCCCACACCTCGCTAGTGAAGGCCCCTTCGGCCCCGGCGTTGACCGCCGCGTTTTTCACCAACTCGATCTCCCCTTCGGTGTCGCTGGTGAAGCGGTTCACAGCCACCACCACGGGAATTCCGTACTGGCGCGCGATCCGGATGCAGGCCTCCAGGTTGCACAGGCCCTTCTCCAGCAGCTTCAGGTTTTCCTTCTGGTAGGCCTGGGGCAAATCGCGCCCAGGCACCACCCGCGGGCCGCCGCCGTGCATCTTGAGGGCGCGGACGGTGGCCACGATGACCACGCAGTTGGGGACCAGCCCTGAGTAGCGGCATTTGATGTCGAAGAACTTCTCCATGCCGCAATCCGCGCCAAAGCCGCTCTCCGTGACCAGGTAGCCGCCAGTGACCAACTTCAGTCCTATCTGGTCGGCGATGATGGAGTTGTTGCCGTGGGCGATGTTGGCAAAGGGGCCGGCGTGCACAAAGGCCGGCGTGTTTTCCACGGTCTGCATCAGGGTGGGCATGATCGCGTCCTTCATCAGGACGGTCATCGCCCCGGCCGCGCCCAGGTCTTCTGCGGTCACCGGCTTGCCTTTTTTGTCCATGCCGACGACGATGCGCCCCAACCGACCCCTCAGATCGCGCAGGTCCGTGGTCAGCGCCAGGATGGCCATGACTTCCGAGGCCACCGCGATGTCGAAGCCAGTCTGGCGCGGCCGGCCATCGTCCTTGGTGCCCAGGCCGGTGGCGATGTTTCGCAGCGCCCGGTCGCTGACGTCCAGCACCCGGTTCCAGGTGAGGGCATAGGGATCGATATCCAGCCGTTTGAGGCCCAGTTTCGCCAGCCGCTCGTCGCTCATCTCATCATCGTGCAGAATGCGGGCGTCAATGGCCGCGGCCAGCAGGTTGTGGGCCGCGCTCACCGCGTGGATGTCGCCGGTCAGGTGGAGGTTGAAGTCCTCCATCGGCACGACCTGCGCATACCCGCCGCCGGCGGCTCCGCCCTTGATGCCAAAGGTGGGGCCCTGCGAGGGCTGGCGGATACAGGTGAGCACCTTCTTGCCGATGTGGTTCAGTCCCAGCGAAAGGCCGATGGTGGTCACGGTCTTGCCCTCGCCCAGGGGCGTGGGCGTGATCGCCGTCACGTCGATGTACTTCCCGTTTGGCCGGCCCTTGAGTTTCTCCAGGACGTCCAGATGGACCTTGGCCTTGTACTTGCCGTAGAGATCCAGGTCGTCTTCCTCCAGGCCTGCCTCGCGGGCGATATCGACGATGGGTTTCAGCTTTGCAGCCTGGGCAATTTCGAGATCACTCAGCATAGGTAGATTCCTTTTTGTTCAGAGGCCCGCTCCGCTGGCGGACGAGGGGTATTGGCTGCAGAAAATCGGCAGCGCTCTCAGCGGATCAGCTTCCGGCTTCGCAGGCAACAACAGCCTCGGCATAAGAGCGCTCCCGAGTTTGAAGGTATAGACAGTTGCCGCACAGGGGTTTCAGCAGGCAGGATTTCACGTAGTACGCATTGCATCGCATGCACCTGTTTCTGTCCAGTTCCTTTTCGAGAATCAGATGCGCGACCTTCTCAAGACCCTGCATCAGGGTGGCCAGTTCACCTGCCGTGAGGCTTTCCAGGATCTCTTTGAGCTTTTCCTCCTTCAGCGCTTCGTACCTGTGGATTACGCTCTTCCCCTTGTGGGTCAGGCTCAGGGAGGCCGCCCGCCGGTCGCTCTGCTGGACCTCCCTGATGATGAGCTTCAGACGAACCAGCTTGTCCACGTTCTTGCTGGCTGCGGCCTGGCTCACCCCCAGAAAAGAGGCGAGTTCACCGACCTGGTGTTTGCCATTGTGGGCGATCAACTTGAGCAGGTTGAACTGCGGCACCGTGACGTCCAGAGTGGTCGTCTGCCGCAGGTATTTCTCTTCCAGGATCTCCCGGACCGTCGAGGCGAAGATGTGGGCGTGGTGGAGAAACTGGCGGTATACCTCAAGCTCTATCATTGAGCAGTTCTCCTGAGAGCGGCTGCACCGAACCACGTCGCCAAAGCAGTGGGATCACCGCTGGCCCTCCAATCCCCTTCACCAGCCAGATCAGGGGAAACATATTACCGAGTTAATATATAACCTGGTTATCCAATTAATATCCAATATAAAAAAGTCCCTCGGTGAAATAAAGAGCCGGTTAAAAAATTCTTTTGGAGTTCAGAGCCCTGTGACCCGGACCCTCGGCTCTGGCACGCTCCTTGCAGCAAACTGGGCGAGACCTTCATGACCTTTGCGAGGAAAATCCCATGCCCAAAGAGACCATGACCCCCCGCGAGCGCTGGCTGGCCGTCCTGAAGGGCGAGCGGCCGGACCGGGTACCGATGGATTACTGGGCCACCGGGGAAGCCACTGCCAAGTTGAAGCGGCACCTGCGCTGTGCTGGGGACCAGGAGCTGTACGACAAACTGCACATCGACCGGGTGGTCACCCTGGGGCCGGCCTATGTGGGGCCGCCTCCGCCCCCCGGGGAGGATATCTACGGCTGCCGGCACCGCCAGGTCGACTACGGCAGCGGGGTGTACGCCGAATGTGTACACAGTCCCCTGTCCCACTGGGACAGCGTGGAGCAAATCGAGGGCCACTACACCTGGCCCAGCCCGGACTGGTACGACTATTCGGGCATCCCGGCCCAGCTCAAGGGCTGGGAGGCCTACCCCATCCGCGGCGGCGGTTCCGAGCCTTTTCTTCTATATAAGAAGCTGCGCGGGGAAGAACAGGCCTTTGTGGACCTGATCGAACATCCCGATATTGTGGATTACTGCCTGGGCAAGCTCTTCGACCTGGCCTACGAGAACACCCGGCGCATCTGTGAACAGGCTCAGGGCCAGGTGATGATCAGCTACGTGGCCGAGGATCTGGGCAGCCAGGAGAGCCTGATGTTCTCGCTGGAGCACATCCGCCGGTTTCTGCTGCCGGGCATGAAGCGGATGATAGCCCTGGCCCACCAGGGGGGGGCCTTTGTCTTCTTCCACAGCGACGGGGCCGTCCGCCAGGTGCTGCCCGAGATGATCGAGCTGGGCATCGACGTGCTCAATCCCATCCAGTGGCGCTGCAAGGGCATGGAGCGCGAGGCCCTCAAGCGGGACTTCGGCGGCCGGCTGATCTTCCACGGGGGAGTGGACAACCAGTACACCCTGGCCTTCGGCTCGGTGGAGGAAGTGCGCGGGGAGGTGCGCGAGAACCTGCGCCTGCTGGGCGAGGGGGGAGGCTACGTCCTGGCGCCCTGCCACAACATCCAGGCGGTCAGCCCTCCCGAGAATATCGTCGCCCTCTACCAGACTGGCTATGAGGAAGGCTGGGTGAACTAGCCCGGAATGGGACCAGGATGCCCCAGGATGTGGGGATTTTTGAGACACCTGCGCCCCTCATGGAGGCAAAAGTGCTCCAGAACAGGGGTTGTACCTATATTCTGGGGCGCCGCGCAGTCCTGGCATAGCGATTGCACATACCTAAGACGGCCATACCCTGCCTGTGCAGGGCCGGCTCACACCTCAAGGAGGAAAGACATGGCAGATCTACAGGGGATCGCCCAGAACGTGATCAAGGGACAGGCGGCCAAGGTCGAAGAACTGGTGCGCCAGGCCCTGCAAGAGAAGGTGCCGGTGCGCCAGATCCTGCACGAGGGCCTGATCGCCGGCATGAACGTGGTGGGCGACTACTTCAAGAACAACAAGTTCTACGTCCCCGAGGTGCTCATCGCCGCCCGGGCGATGAAGAAGGGGATGGAGCTGATCCGGCCCAGGTTGATCGAAGAGAAGGTCGAGCCCCTGGGCAGGGCCTGCATCGGCACCGTGAAGGGCGACCTGCACGATATCGGCAAGAACCTGGTGGCCATGATGCTGGAAGGGGCCGGTTTCGAGGTCATCGACTTAGGGATCGACGTGCCGCCCAACCGCTTCATCGAGGCGGTCAAAACCCAGGGCGCCCAGATCGTCTGCATGTCGGCCCTCTTGACCACCACCATGTCGGGGATGAAGACCACCGTGGAAGCCCTCAAGGAGGCAGGAATCACGGGCCAGGTCCGCACCCTGATCGGCGGGGCGCCGGTGACCCAGACCTATGCCGACCAGATCGGGGCCAACGGCTATGCGCCAGACGCGGCCACTGCCGTGGAGAAAGCCAAGGAGCTGGTCGACAGCCTGAACTAGCCGCGGCGCGGCGGACGGGGGAACCTATGCGGGCCGAGATCGACTACGAGCGCCACAACGCCGAGGTCCGCCAGGTGTGGGATGCCTACCACCGGGGTGAGCCCCTGCGGGTGCCCATGATCCTGGGCATCAATCCCCGGTACACGGCCTTCGGCCACCCGGCCAACCCGCGCGGCCTCAGCTTCGCCCAGTACTTCGGCGATCCGGAGAGCATGCTCACCCGGCAGCTGGAGCACCAGGCCTGGGTGCGCCGACACGTGCCCCAGGACGCGGAGATGGGGCTGCCGGAAAAGGGCTGGGAGGTCTACGTCGACTTCCTCAACTCCTACGAGGCGGGCTGGTTCGGCTGCCCGCTGCACTATTTCGATGGCGAAGTGCCCGACACCCAGCCCCTGCTCCAGGACGAGCGCCGCAAGTGGTCGCTGCTAAAAAAGGGCATTCCCGACCCCTTCAGCGGCGGCCTGATGGAGCGCAACTGGGCCTTCTGCGAATACTTCAAACGCCGGCAGGAAGAGGGTTTCACCTACCTGGGCAAGCCCATCGCCCGGGTGCTGCCCGCTGGCCTGGGCACCGACGGCCCGGTGACCGTGGCCTGCAACCTGCGCGGGGCCGCCGAGTTCCTCACCGACCTGGCCGCTGACCCCGAGTATGCCCGCCAACTGCTGGCCTATATCACCGAGGCCACCCTCTCCCGCATCCGCGCCTACCGCCAGCGCCTGGGCCAGCCGCAGAAAACCAATGGATGTGGCTTTGCCGACGACGCCATCCAGTCCCTCTCCATCGAGAGGTACACCGAGCAGGTGCTGCCCTTCCACCGCCAGCTCATCGAGGGATTATCCGAACCGGGGGCCAATGCCATCCACCTGTGCGGCGACGCCACCCGCTTCTTCCCCTTCCTGCGCGACGAACTCAGTATCCGCTCCTTCGACACCGGTTTCCCCATCGATTTTTCCTGGGTGCGCCAGGCCCTGGGCCCCGAGGTGGAGGTCCGTGGCGGGCCCTCGGTGATGTTTTTGCAGGGGGCCACCCCGGCCCAGGTGCGGGAGGAGGTGGTGCGCATCCTGAAGAGCGGCATCTCGCAGGGGGGTCGCTTCATCCTGCGCGAAGGCAATAACCTGCCCCCGGACGTGGGCCTGGAGCAGCTGTGGGCCATGTACGATACGGTCAGGGAATTCGGACGCGGGTTATGTTTCTGAAAGTCATCACCTGCGAGGTCGCCTTCCGCGAGATCTGCGCCTGCGCCGCCCGCTCCCCCAACCAGTTCGACCTGGATTTTCTCAGCCAGGGGTACCACGACAATCCCGAGGTGGGCCTCCACCGCATCCAGGAACGCATCGACGCGGTGGAGGAAGGCCGCTTCGACGGCATCCTGCTGGGCTACGGCCTGTGCAACAACATGCTCAAGGGACTAGAGGCCCGCCACACCCGGCTGGTCATCCCGCGCGCCCACGACTGCATCACCTTCTTCCTGGGCTCCAAGGAGCGGTACAAGGAATACTTCCTGGAGCACTCGGGCACTTACTACTATACCGCCGGCTGGCTGGAGCACCGCCAGCGGGGCGGGGAGCGGCCCGAGCGCCGGCAGGGGGCCGGCCTGGGCAAGCAGCGCAGCTATGAGGAGATGGTGGCCGAATACGGCGAGGAAAACGCCCGGTACCTGATAGAGGTGATGGACGGCTGGACCCAGCACTATAGCCGCGGGGTGTTCATCGACTTCCCCTTCACCCGCCACCTGCCCGCCAAGGGGCAGGCTGAGAAGCTCTGCCAGGAACGCAACTGGGAGTACGCCGAGGTGGAGGGGGATCTGAGTCTGCTGCAGGCCTGGCTCGACGGCCCCTGGTCCGCCGAGGACTTCCTGACCGCCCAGCCGGGGGAGCGCATCGCTCCCAGCTACGGCGAGGACATCATCCAGATCGAGTTGCCCCGATGAGCATCCTGACCCTCCTTCCCGAAGGCCAGAGCGCCGAAGTGCCCGAGGGCCTGCCCCTGCGCGAGGCCCTGGCCCGCCTGGGTGCCGAGGTGCTGGCCCCCTGTGGGGGGGAGGGCACCTGCGGCAAGTGCCGGGTGCGCATCGAGGAGGGAGCCGCACCGCCCCTGCCCGAGGAGAACGCCCTGCTCACCCCCGAAGAGCTGGACCAGGGGCTGCGCCTCTCCTGCCGGGTGCGGGTCGCCGGGTCCCTGCGGGTGGAGATCCCCGCCTCGTCGCGGCGGCCGGCCATGCGCATCCTGCCCGGCGGGGTGAGCCGCCCGGTGGCCATCGACCCGGCGGTGACCAAGCAGGTCGTCCACCTGGAGCCCCAGAAACTGCACCAGCCCTGGGCGCGGCTGGAACACCTGCGCTGGTCGGGGGAGCTGCGGGCTGACCTGCGGGCCGACCTGGATCTCCTGCGCCGGCTGCCCTCCCTGCTCGACGGGGAGGGGGGGACCTTCACCGCGGTGCTGCGCGAGGACCGCCTGCTCGGCCTGGAGCGGGGGGACACCTCCGGGCGCTGCTTCGGCGTGGCCCTGGACCTGGGCACCACCACGGTGGTGGCCTCGCTGGTGGACCTGGTCAGTGGCCGCGAGGTGGGCCATGCCGCGGTGGTCAACAAACAGACCGCCTATGGCCACGACGTGATCGCCCGCATCAACCACACCCTCGCAGGGGAAGCGCAACTGGAAGAGCTGCGCCAGGCAGCAGTGGCCAGCCTCCAGGAGGTGATCGGTCTGGCTCTGGAAAAAGCCGGGGTGCAGCACGCCGAGGTGTACGAAGCCACCCTGGTGGGCAATTCCACCATGATGCACCTCTTCCTGGGCATCTCGCCCCTGTCACTGGGCCACCTGCCCTACGTGGCCATCTTCGGCGACGCCCTGGAGATGCCGGCCCGCCAGGCCGGCCTGGCGCTCAACCCGGCGGCCTGGCTCTACATATTGCCCGAGATCGCCGGCTTCGTGGGCGCCGACACCGTGGGGGCCATCCTGGCTACCGGCCTGGACGAGGACGAGGGCCGCATCCGCCTGGTGGCCGACATCGGCACCAACTGCGAATTGGCCCTGCGCTACGGCAGGCGCCTGCTGGTGACCTCCACCCCGGCGGGGCCCGCCTTCGAGGGGGCGCGCATCGCCTGCGGCATGTACGCCGCCCCCGGCGCCATCGAGGAGGTGCACCTGGACGGGAACGTCAAACTCAAGGTGATCGGCGGGGGGCCGCCGCGCGGCCTGTGCGGCTCGGGATTGCTGGACGCGGGAGCGGAGCTGGTGCGCCACGGGATCGTCGACGAGACCGGGCGCCTGCTGGACCCCGAGGAGGTGGAAGCCCAGGTCTGGAAGGAGCGGCTGATCGAACAGGAAGAAGACCGCGCCTTTGTGCTGGCCTGGAGGGAGGGGGAGCCGCCCCTGGCCCTGACCCAGCGCGACATCCGCGAATTGCAGCTGGCCAAGGGCTCCATCCGCACGGCCATCGATTTCCTGCTGGAGAAGACCGGTCTGACCCCTGGGGACCTGGACGAGTTCTGCCTGGCCGGGGGCTTTGGCAACTACCTCGACGAGCACAGCGCCCTGCGCCTGGGCCTGCTGCCGGCGGTAAACCCAGAAAAAATCCGCTTTGTGGGCAACGGCGCCCTGGTGGGCGCGCGCCTGGCCCTGGTCTCCAGAGCCCTGCGCCAGCGAGGGACGCTGGCCGCCCGGCAGGCCGAACACCTCCAACTGGCCGGCACCCCGGATTTCCAGATGCGCTTCGCCGAGTCCATGTTGTTCAACGGTTAGAAAGAGAGGCCCTCCATGGCACTGATCCGCATCGGCGAAGCCCTTCACTGCCACATCCCCACGGTGCGCGCCTCGGGCCGGCGCTGGCTGCAGGGAGACGCGCTGGACCGCGAGGCCGGCGAGCGCCACCTGCTCGAGCTGGTGGGGGCCCAGGCCGGGGCCGGAGCCAACTACCTCGACGTCAACGTCGACGACTTCCTCATCGACACCGGCCTTGGCCGCCAGAACGCCCTGCGGCTGATGGAACACATCCTCACCCTCATCGAGCGGCACGGCCGGGGCATTCCCCCCTGTATCGACAGCTCCGATCCCCAGGTGCTGGAGCACGGCCTGATCTTCTACCACAAGCTCACCGGGGGCCGCGCCAAACCCCTGGTCAACTCGGTGACCGCCACCCGCCTGGAGGTGCTGGGCATGCGCCGGCAGCTGCCCTTCTCGGCAGTGTGTATGCTCCTCGAAAGGGTGGGGGACCAGACCGGCTTCACCGACATCGCCGGCCCCGAGGTCTACCACGAGACCGCCCGCTATCTCTTCGACAAGGCAGTGGCCGCCGGTTTTGCCGCGGACGAGATCTTCTTCGACCCCACGGTGGGGCCCCTGGGCGCCGACGTGGTGGGCTACACCCGCCGCACCTTCGAGGGCATCCGCGCCATCCGCGCCGACGCCCAGATGGCCGGGGTGCACGTGTGCCTGGGCCTCTCCAACTGCTCCGACGGCCTGCCCCGGCGCCTGGCCATCAACCGCGCCTACCTGAACCTGGCCATGGAATACGGGGTGGACGCGGCCATCCTCGACGCGGTGCAGATGAGTGGGGAGGACAAGGCAGACAGCAAGATTCTGGCGCTGATCCGCCGCATCGTCGAGGACCAGGAGGCCGATGCCCTCTCCCTGCTGGTGGACTTTGCCCAGGGCAATCCCCGGTCCCCGGCCCCGGCCCGGCGCAAGCCGCTGCCCGACCTCTTCGGCAAGGCCCTGGCCGACCCCTCCGGGCCGCCCATCTACCTCCTGGAGATGGCCCCCTCTGAGGACGGGGTGGACCAGATCCTGGAGCTGGCCGAAGAGGCCCGCAACACCCCCTTTACTTTTAGTATCACCGACACCCCCGGCGGGCACCGGGTGCCCGGCCCGGACACCATCGGGCTGGAGGTGGGGCGGATCATGGACCGGCAGCCCATCGTCAATCTCTCCTGCAAGAGTTCCGACCGGGTGGGCCTGGCCCAGCGGGCCATTGGCATGTACCGCCAGGGGCTGCGCCATTTCTTCGCCGTCACCGGCGACTACTCCTTCGAGGGGCGGGCCAACTTCGACCTCGACGCCGTGACCTTGCTGATGGCCCTGCAGTGCCTGCGCCGCGGCCTGGATTTCCCCTCCCTGATGCCCCGCTCCGGGGGGGGGCTCGAAGGGCTGTGCGCCGGGGCGGCCGTCTCGCCCTTCAAGTACGAGGAGCCCGACCTGTGGGGCCAGTACCTCAAGCTGTGGAAGAAGCGCCAGGCCGGCGCCGCGTACTTCATCACCCAGCTGGGCTATGACCCCAAGAAATTCCACGAGTTGCAACTCTATCTCAAGACCTCTGGCATGGAGCCGGTGCCGCTGATCGGCATGGCCTACTACCTCACCCCGCAGTTCCTCAGAATCCTCAGCCATGCGCACGTGGCCGGGGTGGTGATCCCCGAGGATCTGAAAAAGAAATACCAGAGCCGGCTGCTGTCCAAGAAGGAGCGCTCCCGGGTGCAGAAGCTGGGCTTTGGCGACCTGGCCGAGTACCAGCGCGCCTTCTCCATCCGCCGGGCCGCGCTCCTGGCCGACCTGCTGGTGCGGGGCCTGGGGTACCGGGGGGTGGATCTGGCCGGCTTCACCCAGATGGCCGACGCCCTGGAGGTGTTGGAGACCATCCGCCAACTGGAGGGCCGCCCCTGGCGGGAGAGCCTAGAGGAGTTCAGCGCCGGCGACGAGCAGGGCCCCATGCGCCTGGCCCCGGAAAAGGCCTTCTACCTCTTCCCCGAAGGCGAAGACGGCCTCCTGAAGGAAGGGCCCTACCAGCAGGCCCAGCGCCACGGGTACCAGGAAAGCAGTACTGGCATGGACCTGGTGCATAAACTCTTCTTCCGCAAGGACCGCGGTCTGTACCCGCTGCTGGAGGGGCTGGTCTCCGGGCCGGCCGACTCGCTGAGGCTACGCCTGCTCACCCAGGCCGAACAGGCGGTCAAGAGCGCCACCCTGGGCTGCGAGATGTGCGGGGATTGCCGCATTGCCGACCTTTTCTACCGCTGCCCCGAGCCCACTGCCGGCTGCGCCAAGCACCAGCTCAACGGTCCCTGCGGCGGGGCCGACCTGGGCGGCAACTGCGAGGTGCACCCGGAACGGCGCTGCTACTGGAACCAGGTGGTCGAGACCGCGCTGCGCACTGGTCGGCTCAATGACCTCTACCCCATCCAGTTCCCCAAGGACCCCGCGCTGCAGCACTCTTCCTCGTGGCGCAACGAGGTGCTGGGCCTGCGCGCCGAAGCCTTGGACCTGGGCAGGCCTGCCCACTGAAGGGAGGGCACCGATGACCGACCGGGAGCGACTGCTGGCCATCATGGACCGCAAGAGCCCGGACCGTATCCCCTGGATACCCCGGCTGCAACTCTGGCACACCGCCCACCAGTGCCAGCACACCCTGCCCAAGCGCTTTGCCGGCATGTCCCTGCGCCAGATCGAACACCAGTTGGGCATGGGAACGCCAGCGCGCGAAGGGCAGATCTTCGCCGGCGAGCAGCGGGGGGACGTGGAGGTGCACAGCCGCCAGGAGGGCGAGTCCACCCTGTACACCTACCGGACCCCAATGGGCCAGGTGGAGAGCCGGTACCGCTCTTCAGCCGAACTGGAACGGGTGGGCATCCAGAGCCTGGAGGTGGAGCACCTGATCAAGGGTCCCGCCGACTTCGCCGTGGTCGAATACCTGTTCGAGCACACCCACTACATCCCCACCTACGAGAAGTACCTCCAGTACGAGGCCCAGATCGGCGAGGACGGCTATCCCCTGGTGGCGGCCGGCGACTGCCCCCTCCACCATTTCTTGCAAAAACTGGCCGGGTACAACAACGCCTATTATCTGCTGGCCGACTGTCCCGGCGAAACGGAGCGGCTGTTGCGCACCATGGAGGAGCTGGAACGCGAGCGGGTCTGGCCGGTGGTGGCCGCCTCGCCGGCCCGCCTGATCCTGCACGGGGTCCACTTGGATTCCAACCTCACCCCGCCGCCGCTTTTCAGCCGCTACATCACCCCGTATTACCAGGATTTCTCCGAATTGCTGCACGGGCACGACAAGCTCCTGTGCATGCACGCCGACAACGACTCGCGGCTGATCCTGAGGCATTTGCAGGAGGCCGGTTTCGACATGGTCGAGACCTTCACCACCGCCCCGCAGGTGACCTGCACGCTGGAGGAGGCGCGCCGCTTCTGGGGCGCCGACATGATCATCTGGGGGGCGGTGCCCTCGGTGATCCTGGAGGAAGCCTACAGCGAAGACCAGTTCGAGGCGTACATGCGCGGCATCTTCCGCACCGTCGCCCCGGGCGACGCCTTCATCCTGGGGGTGGCCGACAACGTCATGCCCGGGGCGCTGCTGAGCCGGCTGGAGCGTATCGGGGAGATGGTGGAGGCGTGGGGGGATTATCCCATCGATCCAGCGCGCATAAAGTGAGGAAGGAGAGGAGCCCTGCCATGGACCATCGCCAGCGGTGGAATGACACCATGCATTTTCGGCCCGCAGACCACGTGCCAGACGAGGAGTTCGGGTACTGGAGCGACACCCTCGACCTGTGGCACGCCCAGGGGCTGCCGGCCTGGGTCAATGACAACGCCAAGGCCGACCATTTCTTCGGCTTCGCCCCCCGCTCGGGAGCCCCGGTCAACTCCGGGCTGCTGCCCGGCTTCCAGCACCAGGTGCTGGAGGAGACCAGGCAGCACCAGATCGTCCTGGACGGCAACGGGGTCAAGTGCATCGTCGCCAGGGACGGGCACTCCTCCATCCCCAAGTACCTGGAGTTCCCCCTGCGCGACCGGCAGACCTGGAAGGAATTCCGCCGCCGGCTGGACCCGGGGATGGTGGGCCGCTATCCGCCCAACTGGGAGGAGCTGAAAGCCCACTGGCAGGAGCGCGACTACCCCCTGGGCATCGGCATCGGCAGTCTCTTCGGCTGGATCCGCAACTGGGTGGGCTTCGAGGGGGTTTCGCTGATGGCTTACGACGACCCGGCGCTCTTCGAGGAGGTGATGGAGCAGATCACCGTGCTGATCGCCGAGACCATCCGGCCGGCCCTGGAACAGGTGCACTTCGATTTCGCCGCCGGCTGGGAGGACATGTGCTTCAACCACGGGCCCATCATCTCGCCGGCGATGTTCGAGCAGTACATGGTGCCCCGCTACCAGCGGATCACCGACCTGCTCCACCAGCACGGGGTGGACGTGGTGATCACCGACTGCGACGGGGACATCAGCCAGCTGGTGGGCCTGTGGCTGGAGGGCGGGGTGAACTGCATGTTCCCCCTGGAGATCGCCGCCGGCACCGATCCCTTCGCCCTGCGCGACCAATACGGCGAGCGGGTGCTGCTGCTGGGCGGGGTGGACAAGAAGGCGCTGATCGCCGGCAAGGAAGCCATAGACCGGGAACTGCGGCGGATCGAGCCCCTGGTGCGCCAGGGCGGCTGCATCCCCCACGTGGACCACCGGGTGCCGCCCGACGTGACCTATGAGAACTACCTCTATTACCTCAAGGCCAAGCGCGACCTCTTCGGGATTCCCGAGCCGCTGCCCTACGAAGAGCGGGTAAGGCAGAACTAGCCAGCTTCGAAGAAGTGCAGCACTGAGCCCCCGGCGCCAAGCACCGGGGGCTCCATTTTTTGCAGCGCCGGGGGTTGACCTGAGTGCCCCGGTAGGCTATTGATGAAAGGAACCCATAGGGCGAGAGCAGTTCAGGTGAGGAGATGAGATCGATAACGCGATGGGGATGCCTGCTGGCCCTCGCTATCTGGGGATGCGGCGCTGCACCGCGCGGAGAGGTAGTGGCCACCGTCGGCGGGCGCCCCATCAGCGCGGCGGATCTGGCCGAGGGGGCGCGCAAAATCTACGGGGCACCGGTGGACGCAGAGCACCTGGACGGGGAAAAACGGAAAAAGGTGCTGGACGGACTCATCGCCGCCGAACTGCTGGGCCTGGAAGGCGAGAGCCGGGGACTGGACCAGGCTCCGGAAATCCGCCGGGAGCTGGAAGTCCTGGAGCGCAAGCTGCTGGCGGAGGAGTATTTCGCGCGCCAGGTGTGGGCCGGCATCGAGGTGACAGAGGAAGAGATCCGCGCCAGGTACGAGGAATGGGGCGCCGGGGATCAACGCCACCTGGCGCATATCCTGTGCGCCAGCGAGGAGGAGGCCGAGGAGGTGTTGGCCGAACTGGCGCGGGGGGGGGATTTCGCCGAACTGGCGCGCACCCGTTCCAGGCACGCGGAGAGCATGCCCTACGGCGGGGACATGGGCTTCCTGCGCCGCGGGATGGTCCTGCCCGAAATCGCCGCGGCAATCTGGAGCGCTGAGGTAGGCCAGGTCTGTGCGCAGCCCATCCACACGCGCCTGGGGTATCACGTGGTGAAGGTGCTGGGCAGGCGAGGGCAGAGCCTGGAGGAGCAGCGAGCCGACCTGAAACAAAGGCTGGAAACCGAAAAGAAACTGGCCAGGCAGCAGACCTGCTGGGGCCAGTTGCAAGAGCGATACCGCCTGAGATGGAATCCCGAAGTAGCGGCGGAGATGGCCCGCAGAGAAGAGTTGCCCGCCGACCAGTCGCTCTTCTCCTGGCAGGGAGGACAGCTGAAGGCCGCCGACTACCTGCGCCGCGCCCAGGTGCCCCAGCCGGTCTTCAGCGACAGCGCCCAGATCCACCGCCTCGCCGAGCGCCTGGCCATGGAGGACCTGGCCAGTCTGGAAGCCCGGACCCTGGGTTATGGGGAGCTGGAGAGCATACGTCGGCAGCTGGGCAGCAAGAGAAAGGAGTTGCTCGGCGAGCGTCTATTTGAACTGGCAACCGCCGAAGGGGAGGACGCCGCCCAACAACTCCGCACCTTCTACGAGCAGCATCGAGACCGCTATCGCGACCCTGAGAGCCAGGGGCGCCCGCTGGAGCTGGACGAAGTGCAGGAGGCCGTCCGCCGGGATCTGGCCACCACCCGGATGGATGCCTTTATCGACAGTCTGCGGCAGCGCTATAAGGGCGAAATAAAAATAAGTGAACCCTGGCCCGAGCGCTGAGCCAGGGAGGCCGACCCTCCGCAGTTCCCGCGCCCACCTCCTGGGTTCCCGCCCTGCCGGTCGGTTTTTTTGGCCGGCCATCTTGTTTGGGACTAGCCTGTTAAGTATAATTAACAAGCTTTTTGAAATTTTTTGACAACTGTCAAACGCTGGGAACCGGCGGGGAGCGCCGGGGAACCCAGCATTGAGGCGATGGCCGTCCACAAGTCATTGGGGGGTAAGGTAAAACAGAGCCTGGTCGCGCTGCTGGCGGTCCTCCTCTGCCTTCCCGTCTCCGCTCAGCAGGCCAAGCGCTCTCCCAATTCCGGGCTGAGCATCATCACCGCACCTGCTTCCCAACCGCTGCGCTCCTTCCTCAACCGGGAGGTCTGGCCCGGGTACTGGAACTACGGGGGGCAGCCCTACCTGCCGACCACGGTCAGCGTGCGCTCGGAGGAACTCTACGACCGCCTGGGCACGCATCTGCTGCGGGGCTACCCGCTGGTGAGCTGGCGCGAAACCCGCTCGGACAGCCTGGGGTTACAGGAAAGCCGGCTGGTGCGGGAGAATTTTCTCTTCGAGTTCTTCAGCGAACTGGTGATCGCCAACGACAGCTACAAGGGGTGGAATTTCGCCGTCCTGGCCGGCGACAATATCCGCACGGCGCTCACCCCCCTGACCCTGCGCACTCCGCGGTGGCAGGGCGTGCGTATCGACGCGGAGGCCGAGCGCCAGGGCTTCACCCTACTGCTGACGCGAGGCGCCCTGGGGCGGTTCTCCGCCTTTGACGCGCGCCGGGATCTGAGTCCGGTGCTGGCCTATGGCGGCCGCTACCACCGCCAGCTGAGCGAGGTCCTGACCCTGGGGGCGACCCTGTACAACCAGCATCAGGTGGACGTGGAGTCCAAGCAGGGCAGTTTCATCAATGGCACGCAGCCCTATCAGATGCAGGCGCCCACCCAGATCTTTGTGCGCGTCGAGAGCGATGCGCCCGAACTGGGCGCCGCGGCCGGGGTGTACCAGATGGATCTGGAACTGGAAGTCGCCGGCGAAGACGGAGCCAGGACGCGGATGGACGTCCAGGCGGAGCCGCCCCGGGGAGGACGCCGCGCAGGTGACCTGCTCCAGGTCAGCGGTCCTGGCGAGGCGGTGGATTTCACCTTCAACCTGCCCCCCCAGGGCCAGGTCCTCAGTGCCCTGTTCAGGGCGGAGGTGGCCGGCGACTACCGCATCTCCGTGCGGCAGGTCCACGATTTCACCTTTACTGCCAACGACCAGCGCCGCACCGAGCAGCGGTCCTGGCCCGCCCCCCCTTCGCATACCCAGGGGGGGCCGCTCTACCCCATCGACTTCAAGCCCGGTGAGACCCAGCCCCACTTTACCGTGGCCAGGGCGGAGGGCAGTCCCGGCCTGGGACGCCGGCGCACGGTGAAGTTCGACTACGCCATCCCCTCGGGCAAAACCCTCATCGGCACGGATTTCAGGATTGACGCCAAGGAGCTGCTGGCCCAGGGAGAAGTCGTGTACAATATCGAGGAGGGGCATTTCCCCTTTGCCGAAGATTCGCTCCAGGTCAAAGGCAAAAAGACGCACCGGGGGAGCTGGGCCTATACCCTCAATCTGCGCCGTCCCCTGAAGCTGCACGGGCTGCGCGCGGAACTGGGTGGGGAACTCTTCCACATGGACCCCGAGTACAGCGGCGGGTACGACAGCCGGCGCGGCGGCACGGTCTTTTTCACCGACAGGGGGGGCCCCAGCGGCACGGAGGCCTTTTCCCAGGAGTTCTCCCTGGTGGAGGACAACGACGACGACGACCGCTATCCGGACGACACCTTTGAGGACGGCGGGCGTTATGCGGCCGAAATCCCCGGCTCCTTTGGCGCGACCCCCTGGGCAGGGGTCTTTCCGGGGCTCGACGTGGACGGCGACCAGGCCCCGGACAACGACCAGGACCGCAACGGGCTGGCGGATTGGAACGAACCCTTTCTGCACTACGGCTCTGATCCCTCCGACTTCGTCTACGGCATCGACTTCAACAACAACGCCCAGCCCGATTTCCGCGAGAACGACGACTACCCCGACTATCCCATCCGCAAGGACCAGCGCGGCTTTCACAGCTTCGCCGGCCTTGATCGGCCAGTCCACTGGCTGGACCGGGTGGTCCTGGGCTATTACGACCTGCGCCAGATCGCCGGGGCCGGCAAAGCGCAGGCCCTCTACGTCCGCGGCAAGGCCAGGTGGCACCCCGGGAAGGGAGTGCGTATCGAGCTGGACGACGACGCCAAGCTGGTCGAGGACAGCATCCGCGACGAAGTGTACGCCTGGGTGACGGGCGATACCGCCCTTTTCGGGGCCAACACCAATACGCCGTTCAACCCACCTCCCGCCGATCCGCTGGTGATGCGCAAGAGCGCGGTGAATACCGCTTTTCTGCAACTGGTCGGCCAGCCACTGGCTGATCTGGAGCTGCGCGCCGACCTGCTCCATTTCCTCAATCACCAGCGCCGGATGGAGGAAGGCGGCGCCGCGATTCAGGAAAGCGGATCCTTCGCGGAATTCTCGCTCACCACCCGGGGGGAGTACCATCATTCCTGGGGGAACCTCGACCTGTGGACCGGCGGCAAGTACGCCTTCAAGGAAGGGCGTCGCGGCCCGGCCTGGCCGGACCAGTCGATCCGGTTCTTCGGCCCCATCTTCAAGGTTTCGTACGAGATCATCGAGGATATGAGTTTTCAGTGGGGCACCTCGGGATTCCCGGCGCTGCCCATGCGCCTGGTGAACAACGAGGATGAGTCCATGAGTTATAAGGAGCGCAAGATGGTGTTCATGCTCAACGGGCGCACGGATGACTACCAGGGCTATGTAGTCGACCTCAGCACCGGCCTAGAATTACATCGGCGGAATTACGATCAGGGAGGACAGGAGCGCGACTACGACGCCTTTGGCATCTTCCTGGACGTCATCATCGGCAACTGAGCAACTGCATGGTCAACGCGCGATGAAGAGATGGAGCTGCACCACCCTGGCCCTGGCCCTGCTCGGCGGCGTTTTGCCGGCCGGGCCGGCTTTCGGCGGGGTGTTCCTGCGCGAACCGCCCCTTCCTTACTTCCCCCAGGCCCGGGACCGGTACATCGCCTACGACGCGGTGGTGCCGGCCCGCAGCGCCATGTACGACCGCCTGGGGCAGTTTGTCAGCTACGGGGTCTACGGTCTGCGCTGGAGCGAAATCAGGGACCGCTACACCCAGGCCAAGATCGACGCCGGGGTGGGAACGGCCGACCTGAGCGGCACCAGCAAAGTCTTACAACAGAGCGACTTTTTCAACTTTTTCACCGCGGTGCGCCACAGCTACAATGGCCGGCACATGAGCATGGCAGTGGGCCGCAACCTGTCCACGACCTTCACTCCCCTGGTGCTCAACAGCATGACCTTCGGGGGATTGCGGGTGGATTACGGTTCGCCGCGCCACGATCTCACCCTGCTGCTCTCCAGGGGCGGCTCTCTGGAGGCCTCCCTGCTCTATTCGCGGCTGCGCGGCGACCAGCGCGGCTTCGAGGAACTCTCGCCGGTGATCGTCACCGGCGCCAACTGGCGGGGGCGCTTTGGCGCGCTGGAGGTGGGGACCACCTTTTTCCGGCAACTGCAGTCGAACATCAAGAGCAATCCCCGGTCGCTGGTGCGGGGGGACGTGCCCTACCCCGAGTTCCGTTCGCCCAAGATGATCAAAGTCCGGGTCACCGACGATTCGCCCCGCGATCTGGGCGGGGCGGCCGTGTACGGGGCGCAGATCTTTCTGCGGGGCACGGCCGATTCCACCGAACTCCTCTACACCAGCGCCCCAGACCGAGCCGGGCCCGCCGGCTACAGCTACCAGGCCAGCCTGGCGCCGAACTTCGCCGGTGGGCGGGCAGTGGGCAGCCACTACGAGGCAGACGGAGCTGAGGAGGGCATCGTCATCACCTTTGATCTGCAGGGCCTCTACCAGGTGCAGCCCGACCTGGTGATCGCGGCGGCCGATTTTGAACTGATGGTGGAGGGGGACTACCGCATCGGCATGAGGCAGCTCTACGACTTTGAACTGCCCGGCGGGGCGCTCGACACCAGCCGGGCCTGGCCCTTCAACCCCACGGGCCAGTTCAGCCTGGACCAGTTCCAGGACCACCTGGGGCAGGAGGAGATGTATTTCACGGTCAGGCGGGCTGAGGGCAGCCCGGCCATGGAGGGCCCCAGGGTGGTGCGCTTCAAGCACTCCATCCCCACCGCCCAGTCCTTCTACGGCCTCAACGTGAACTGGCTCTCCGAGCATTTCCACCTGACCGGCGAGTTGGCCCTCAACCCCCAGGACTTCAAGTTCCCCACGGCCAGGGGGAGGCGCCTCCGCCAGACGAGCAAGGCCGGGTACCTGACCCTCCAGGGAAAGATGGGCGCCGCCGGCCAGGTGGGCGCCGAGGTGTTCCGCATCGAGCCCACCTATGGCGGCGGGTACGACAGCCGGCGGGGTGGCCTGGTGCTGCACACCGACGTGCGCGAGCTACAGGGCGGGGTGGAAAACGCGGTGGTGGCCATGACCCAGGAGTTCAGGGCCTACGACGACAACGACGACCACGACAACTGGCCAGATGATTACCCCGGCAGCGCCGACGTGCTCTACATGGCGCGGGGCGCTTTTGAGCGGCCGACCTTTCCCTCCTCCCGGCCCGAAGGCGGCGTGTACCCGGGCCTGGACCTGAACGGCGATTTCGTCCTCGACCACGACAAGAACCGCAACGCGGTGGAGGATTACCTCGAACCCTTCCTGGGCTACGATGCCGACCCGCCCGAATTCGTCTACGGACTCGACCTCAACAACAACCTGGTGCCCGACTTCCGCGAGAACGACGACGAGCCCGACTACCCGTACCGGCGGGACCAGCAGGGCACCCAGCTGTTCTACGACCTCACCAGCCGCCCCTGGTGGCTGAACCTGGCGCGCCTCGGCTGGTATCGCTCCACCGAGCTGGTGGGCGGACACCGCATGAACGCCGTCTATGGCAGAGTCGGTCTGTCCTGCGAGGCGCCGGAGTTCTGGCTGAGCTTCAACGACGACCTGAAGCGGGTACACGACAATATTCCGGACGACACCTACCGGGTGATCCTGGTCTTCGATCCGGGCGGCGCGGGCACCCGGGACGCCGTGGCCCTCAGCCAGCGCTACAACCAGCCCAGCCCGCCCCTGCCGGATTTTTTGCCCATGCGCAATTCGCTGGTCAATACGGCGCACCTGGACAGCCGCTGGCTGCCCCTGCCTGGCTTGCAGGTGGGCAATTCCTTCAACTATACGATCAACCGCAAGTTCAGCGACGAGGACCGGCCGCAGGCACCGGGGACCTGGCACAACTTCTCCATGGTCAACAAGGCCTCCTACACCAGGGAGGTGTTGCCAAAACTGAAGGCGACGGCGCGGGTCAAACACCTGCTGGCCAAATGGGACGAGGGCAGCTACGTGCCCGTGGACACCCTGGGCACCTACAGATTCGTCCAGGAAGCGCCAGGGGACGACGGGGCGGTCCGGCTGGACACGGTGGCAGTGCCGGAGGGCGCGGCCTCGTGGTCCCTGCTCACCCCGGAGGTGGTGTTCAGCTATGAACTCACCCCCCGGACCCACGTCGAGTTCGGCCAGCACGGCCTCTTCGCGCCCGGGCTGCAGGGGCGCTACATCGACCGCCGGCTCCCGGCCAAGGGCTACACCGAGAACGTCTCCCTGCTCCAACTGACCATGGAGGGGGCCTACGGCGGCTACCGGATGGTGTCCACCGTGGGCCTGCGGCGGGCCAAGGCGGATCTCAACCGGCACGCCCTGGCGGCGGACACCGATTTCACCTCCTTCTTCGTCGACGTGATCTTCTCACCCGAATAGGTCGGATCGGAAGCATGCCGAGGATCGTCAACATCCTGCCCCTCTGCCTGGCGCTGGCCGCCCTGCTGCCGGCAAACCCGGCCTCCGCCCAGCTCAATTCGCGCACCGCGGTGCAGCGGGACTTCCTCAACTACGGCCAGTACAATCCCTACCGGAATTACGCCTTCGAGCCTTTTGCGCCATTTCCGGTCTTCGGCTGGGATGCCCCCAGCTACGACCGCCTGGGCCGCTACCTCATGCAGGGCCGGGTGATGCTTTCGGCCGACGAAGACCGGCCGGGACTGAGCCGGATGCAGGGGTTGCGCTTTGAAACCGGCAACGTCTATGCCGTCGGCCTGGATTTCAACTACACCGTTTTACAGGATTCGTACCAGGGGCGCAGCTATGCGATGATGGTCATGCTGGGCAGCGACCAGGTGGAGACCGCCCCGATCAAGACGCGCTTCTCGCCCCTGACCCTGAACATGACCCGCTATACCGGCGTGCGCTTCGACGTCAACGGCCCCAAGAACAAGGCCAGTTTCATCTACAGCCGGGGCGCCGGAGACCGGGACCGCTTTTCGATCTTCACCACCGGGCAGGACGAGCGGTCGCCGGTGATCCTCTGGGGCACGCACTGGGAGACCCAGATCGGCTCGGTCCTGCGCCTGGGCAGCACCTTTGTCAACCAGCATATCACCGACGCTTCCTCCAGCAAGGGCAGCATCTTCAGGGGCAACCTCTCCAACGGCATGAGGCCCCCGGATCTTATCGCCGTCCGGGTGGTGGACGATTCGCCGCACGAAACATCCATCCCGGCGGCGGCCTACGCCGTCGACGTGGTGGTGCGGGGGCGGGACGAGGCAGGCAACGAAAAGGCCATCACCAATGCGCAGGAACTGGCCACCGGAGAGGTGGAATGGGTGGCGAGCATGGATCCGGGGCGGCCCTCCGGCCGGGCCGTGGGCGACCACTGGGAGGCCTCCGGCGAAGGGGAGATGATCGAATTCACCTTTGCCATGCCGGCGGGTTTTCAGTCGAGCCAGGCCCAGTTCATCGCCCAGGTGGGCGGCGATTACCGCATCCAGGTGCGGCAGCAGCACACCCACGAATTCACCCGCACCGTCGCCGGCAGGACCACGGTGCAGACCAAGGCCATGCAATGGCCCGGCCTGCCCAGGAGCAATCCGGCCGAATCCGCCGGTTTCGAAGGGGATGGGGGAGATCTGAAATACCCTCTGGATTTCAAATTCCCCGAAACGCAGCCGGCCTATACCGTGGTGCGGTCCGCCGGCGCCTCCGGCAGCCTAGCGGCCCGGGAGGTGCGCTTCGACTACGGTTTTCCCACGGCCCAGACCCTGGCCAGCCTGGAGCTGCAAATGGACTACGCCGGGCTCAAAGTCAACGGCGAATTCGCCCTCAACGTGCAGAATTTCAAATTCCCCTTTGAGGAAGGGCGCCGCAATAGCAAGGAGGTGAGGGCCTATTATCTGACAGCCCAGCGAAGGTTGCCCCTGCTGGGGGCCCGGGCGCCGCGCCTGGGCTTTGAGGTCTACCGCCTGCCCGCCGATTTCAGCGGCAACTACGATTCCAGGCGCGGTGGGGCGATCTTCCATACGGACGTGCCCGTGGCGCCGCCCAACACTGCTCTCACCCAGGAATTCAACCTCTTCGACGACAACGACGACGGCGACCAGTGGCCAGACGACATGCCAGACGACACGCCCCTGGCCGGGCAGAACGACGCGGGGGTTTTTCCCGGTCTGGACGAGAACAAGGACAATGTGCCCGACACGGATCAGAACGCCAACGGCGTGCCCGACTGGGACGAGCCCTTCCTGTTTTTCTGGTCAGATCCGCCCGCCTTCATCTACGATATCGACATGAACAACAACGGGCTGCCCGATCAGACCGAAAACGACGACGCGCCGGACTACCCTTACAGCCGGGACCAGCGGGGGTACCACGGTCTGCTCGATCTGAGCGGGCCCCGTTTCGACAAGCTGAGCCTGGGATTCTATCGCAGCGAACAACTCGCCGGCGGAGGTGAAAGCCGGGTCGGGTACCTGCGCTGGGGAACCCATTACCAACCGAAACCGTGGGGGCAGTTCGCCTTGCTGGGCGACCTGAAGCGGGTCGAGGATTCCATCGCCGATCCGGTGTACGTCTGGAAGAACGCGACCGATCCCCGCGTCAACTCCATGGTGATCCAGGAGCGCGAGGGGCAGTACAAGCTGCTGGATTTGAAGGATCCCGATCCCGACCTGATGCTGATGCGCAACAGCACGGCGGGCACCTTCTACCTGGCTGCGGATCTGCAGGCGGCCGAAAATCTGAGCCTGCGCTGCCGCTACAAGTGGAACCTGAATCGGCAAAACGAGGACGAATTTGCCGACGGCACGGCCCAGGAGGACCGGACCCTGAGCCGGCTGACCCTCTCCCACCGGATCGAGTACCGCCGCCCGCTCAGGAAGGCCCTGACCTTCACCGCCCGGGCGCGTCACCTCTACTGGCGGGACGCCGGTTATGCCCCGGAACTCCGCCAGCACTGGTCGACCTATGGCCTCCTTTTTGAAGAGGAGTTCAAGCTGACCGAGCGCACGGCCTTGGTGGCCGGACAGGAAGGCGTTCCGGGCCTGCTGCCGGTGTACCACAACGAACACAATGCCAGGGAGAACAATTTCAGGCGCTGGACCGACGTCCTCATGCTGCGCACCCAGAGCACCTATCTGGGCTGGAGCACCGTGACCGAGATGGGTTTTGAGTACCAGCGAAAAGAGCGCAAAACCAGCGAGGTGAGCAACAGGACCTTCTTCGCCGAAATGGTCTTCGGGTTCTGAACGGGGGAGGTTGTAAAGGTTGTATCAGCGATTGGTATCTTTATATTACATATTGAAATGTCCTATCTTCTGCTAATCGCGAGCGCCATCGGTTTCGGCGCCATGGGGGCGCATTTCTTCCCGACGGAAGAAATGTTGCAGGACCGGTTTGCGCTGGGTCAGAAATACTACGCCGCCAATGACCACGAAAATGCGGTCCAGGTGTTCACCCAGATCGAGAAAACACCCAACTTCGCCCTGCTCAATGTGGACTCCATCGTGGTGATGATCGGGGAACTGACGCTGCCCATCCGCGCGGCGGCCACCTATCAGCTGGGCAACAGCTACCGCAACGTGGGCCGCGCCCTGCTGGAGCGCTCCAGGAACGCGGCTGAGGAGGGGGACAGTCTGGTCGCTGCCCAACGGCTCGCCGAGGCGCGCTCTTCCTTCAACGCGGGCAAGGATTTCTACCGCCGGCTGGCCGAGGGCCAGGAGCGCGCCCCCGAGAACATGCGGGTGATGGCCCTCTATCAGATCGCGCGCGCCAGCTACCAGATGGGAGACTATGCCGCGGTGGTGCGGGAAACCGGGGAAATGCTGAGGCGCTTTCCCGGCGGCGAGTACGGAGAAGAAGCCCTCTACGACGCTGGCTGGGCCCACTATTATATGGGCGAATACCAGGAGGCGATCGCCTCCTTTGGCCGGCTGCTGGCCATTTCCAAAGACGCCCTGAAGACCGACCGGGCGCTGTTCCAGACCGGAGAGAGCCATTTCGCCCTAGGGCAGTACGGGCAGGCGCGCTCCGATTACGGAAAACTCGTGGGCAAATACGATTTTTCCGCCCTGAGCGACAAAGAACTCCAGGAGATGAAGGCGCAGCGCCTCCGCGGCCTGGTCCAGGAGACCACCCGCGAGCTGGTAGCCAAAGCCCAGATCCGCATCGGGGACGCTTTTGCGGCCGAAAAGCGCATCGCCGAGGCCATCGCCTCCTATTCGCTGGTGCCCCGGCGCTATCCCCAGGAAGAGCTGCTGGTGCAGAAATCCTTCGACAACATGGCGACCATGGTCCTGGAGCAGCAGGGCGTGGCGGCCGGCATCGCGGTCCTGCGCCGGGCCATCGAACAGGTGGCGGACCCCTACTTCCGCGGCCGCGTCCAGCTGAAGATCGCCAAGACCCTCTACGCCGAGGGCGATTACCGCGGGGCCATCGACGAGTACACCGTGTACCAGAAGGCCTACGGCGACCTGGCCGCGGCCATCGGGGTGACCCTCGACCAGGTCGATTTTCTCATCGCCGAAGCCTATCGAGAACTGGCCGGCCAGCAGGAGGCCGAGCGGAATTTCCGCAGCGCGCGGGAGTACTACCAGAAGGTCCTGGGCCACCACCCCGGAAGCGCCCTGGTCCAGGATGCCTATTACGGGTTGGGACAGACCCACTTCGGCCTGGGGGAATTCGCCGAGGCAGCGCAGGCCTTCGCCCTCATCGTGGCTCAGTACCCCCGGGCGCCGCTGGCGCCTCATGCGCTCAACTGGCAGGCGCGGGCGGTCTTTGCCATGGGAACCCGCCAGGAAGCGGTGGCCCTGTACCAGCGGCTGATCGACGACTATCCCGAATCGCCCCTCACCGACCAGGCGTGGAAGGACCAGGGGCTGGTCTACAAGGATCTGGGGCAGCCCGCCCAGGCCATCGACGCCTTCAGCCGGGTGCATAGGGAGGCGGCCTCCTGGAGCAAGGTCCAGGCCGAGGCGGGTGACCTGTTGCTGGCGGCCGGCCGTCTGGAGGAGATCGACTCGCGCTTTGACGTGGCCGGCGCCATCGACACCGCCGCTGTCCAGGGCGATTTCGAAACGCTGGCCGAGCTGTACTACATAAAAGGGCGGATGGCCCAGGCGCGCGGCGACTACCGGGCTGAGGTCGATCACCTGACCCGGGCGCTGGGGCACAGCCGCAACGGGCAGTTGCGCGCCTTTGCCTTCTTCTTCCGCGGGCTGGCCCAGTACCACCTGGGCACCGCCGCCGATGCCACCGGCGATTCGCTTGGCGCCGGCGCTTATCTCCAGGCTTCGGTGGCGGATCTGGAGAATTTGCTGGCGGCCGAGCCGGCCCCGGGGCTGAGAGCAGTGGCCTACCGCACCCGCGGGGTGGCCCTGACCCGGCTGGGCCGTTCCGACGAGGCCGTGCATACCTACGAACTGCTCATCGAGGCCGCTGCCGCGCCGGAGGAGCGCTCCGAGTTCGAGTTGATGCTGATGGAACTCTATTACGACCAGAGCCAACTCGACCAGACCGAAAAGGCGGCCAGGGGACTCATCGCCGCCCGCTTCGCCGCCGCCGACACGGCGCGCCGGACCACGGTGGAACGGGCCTACGTCGTCCTCACTTCCCTCCTGTTCGAACAGGAACGCTACGGCGAGGTCATCGAGGTCGCGCACCAGGCCCTGGAGCGTTTTCCGCAAAGTGCAGATCGCCCCAGCCTGATGTCGGTGAGCGCCAGAAGCCTGTTCTCCCTGGAGCGCTACGAGGAGGCGATCGAGGCCTTCGAGCGCTTCATCGGGGCGTACCCCGAGCACGCCGCGGCGCCCTCGGCCTATTATCAGCTGGGCTATTGCCGCGAAATTCTCGGCCAGTACGAGCAGGCTGCCGAGGCCTTCGGCGCCCTGGCGACCCGCTACCCCGAGGACCCCTTGGCGCCCGATGCCCTCTATCGCTGCGGCGAGAATCTGTACAACGCCACTAGATTTCAGGAAGCCCAGGAAGCCTACCGGCGGGTGAGCGACAAGTACCCGCAGTCTCCCTTTGCCGAAAAGGCCCTCTATTCGGCGAGCTGGGCTTACATGGACCTGAACCAGGAGCAGGAGAGCATCGCCACCATGGAGCGCCTGGTGGCGGCCTACCCCGGCGGCGATTACAGCCGCTATGCCCAGTTCTCCATCGGCGATTACTACTACAGCCGCCAGGAGTTCGAGCGCGCCCAGCGCGCCTACCGCCAGGTCGTCGACCGGTATCCGGGCACGCCGGAGGCGCAGAAGGCCGAGGGCCTGCTCGCCGATCTGGAGGAGGATCTGGCCAGCAAGGCCTACGACGAGGTCCTCGCCGAGTTCGACCGCGGCAACTACGAGGGGGCGGCGCGCGGCTTTGAGCGAGTCTACGAGCAGTACCCCAGGAGCTACTCGGCGCTGGCCGCGCTGGCCAACAAGGGCGTGGCCCTGGAACATCTGGGCAACCGAAGCGAAGCCCGGGGGACTTATGAAAAGGTGCTGGAAGTCGCCACGGGTATTCCCGAGGGCACGGGCGTGGACATCGTCGAGTTCGTCAAACTGCGGCTGAAGAGCTTCTGAGCCCAATTCTGAGAGCGATTATGAAGATCTCACCACCCAGATGGGAGTTCGCCCTGGCCGCGGCGCTGCTGGTGGGGCTGAGTGCCTGCCTCTCGCTCACCCCCATACGGGCGGCTTACCGGTCCGAACTGACCCCCGTGCAGGGAGCCGGCGGGTATCAGGTGGATCCAGTGGACCAGGCCGCGGTCTTCGCCAAGGAGGGGCTGCGGCTCAAGGTGCGCCACCTGAGCGACGCGGACCTGGACTCCCAGTACCCGGAGACCAGCAATCCCTTCACCTACCGCGGCCAGGTGGACCCGCAACTGGGCTACGTGCCGCCGCGCTTTACCGTTTTCCAGGTCACGCTGAACAACCCCACCTTCGACAAGGTGCTCTTGCAGCCCGAGAGGGCCGCGCTGAAAACGGACCGGGGCATGATCATGCATCCCTATCAGCTGACCCGGGCCGGGGCGCACGGGGACCCCCGGAACTTCGAGACCTACTGGCTTTCCCGCGGGGTGCAGAGCGGCAACATCCAAAAGCTCTACCTGGAGCGCATGGGGGTGCTGCGCGGTGCGGTCTACCACCGCGATTCCTTCGTGTTCAAGGGCAATTCCTACACCGGCAAACTGGTCTTCGATCCGCTGCCGCAGAACACGGAAAGGGTGGCCTTGCGCTTTGAAGGGTTCGTCCTGGAATTCGGCATCTACAACATCCCCCAGCAGCAGATCGATCTGGAATTCGCTTTTGCCGTTCGCAGCGAGATCGCCGAACCCGGGGCGCTGAAGTCGGCTACCGGGCTGAATGAGAGCGGGGCGCGCGCGAAACTCGCATTGGAAAGGAGGTGAGGACAGACTGAGGAGCGGTCCCTGTGCCATTTTGTGAACCTAACCCACAAGAGGAGGATACAGATGAAACGAGTCCCTTATCTGGCGCTGGTCGGGCTCACGGCGCTGGCCACTGCGGCCAGCGCCCAGTTGATGGGCAACGGCGTGTACTGGCATTCCGGCGACGGCGGCATTCCCAAATACACCCCGAAGGTCGACGGCAACGTCAGCGACCTGGAGGCGGGTGGGTACCACCTGTCCTGGAAGCCCTCGGATATCTGGGCCTGGGGCGACAAGTACGGCTATACGCAGGATTCGGATCTCATCTCGCGCCGCATCCGCGTGTACGCCATCGACGTGGACAACAACCTCTACCTGGCTGATGGCGAAGATCCGGCGGAGAACGGGACCGACGTGGATCTCACCACCAATTATTATTTCTCCTGGGATGAGAACAACTTCTACGTCGCCGCCAACAACATCGACAACCACTACGACGTGGTCGAGGACCGGACCAACGGCGCCAACGACAATGCCTTCTGGCAGCGCGACACCTTCTGGATCACCTTTGACCTGAGCGATGGCACCGGCGCCAACAACACCAACAATATCGTCGATTTCCGCGCCGCGCCGGTAAACGCCAACGACGCGGCGTTCTCCATGCAGATCCAGCACTTCCAGGACGGCACGGGCACCCAGATCAACTACGGAGATGATCCCGACTACTTCCTGGGCGCCCAGCTCTTTGGCGGGCCCAATTCAACGGGGTACTACCTCGAATCCAGTGTCCCGTGGGATCTGATCTTCCTCTTTGATCCAGACAACCGCAACAGGGTCGGTTCCGGGTTCGCTTTCAGGGGCCGCTTCATCATCCCCGATCCCGATGGCGACAATCTCTACGGCCAAACTTACTTCGGCGGTGACCAGACCACCATAGGCACCAACAATAAGTGGCCGCGTTTCATCCTGCAGGAAGATCTGTCGGTACCCACTGCAGTCGAAGAGAGCACCTGGGGCACCGTCAAGAAACTGTCCCAGTGAGATCCATTGACGGCTCTGCGGCTGGGGGGGCTCTTGGAGCCTCCCCAGCCAAGGAGTTCTCCTTTCGCATCTCGAAGCGCACGGCCTGGTGGTGCCTGGCGCTGTCGGCGGCGCTGCACTTGCTGACGCTGGCCGGGTACCTGGCGCTGGGGGAACAGGTGAGCGAGGTGGTGCAGCGCATCACCTTCAGGTCGCCGCCGCTGCCCAGTGTGTTTTTCAAGGTGCCGCGCGCCTCCAACCGGACGCTGGAATTCCGCAAGCGCCCGGTGCCCAGGGACGCGTACCGCGACCAGAAGACCAAGGTGGCCAAACCCCGGGCCCAGGAGATCCAGAAGCTGGCGGCCATGCGCACCGGAGCGCTGTTGAGCAAGCTGGATGCCGCCAAGATCGCGCCCTCTTTGCTGCGCAGCCAGGCGCGCCTCGGCGTGGGCGCCGAACTGGCGGGCCAAACCGGGGGGGGCGCTGCGCTGCCCCTGCCCGAGCTGAGCAAGGTGGAGGTCAGGGGGGTCAAGGAGACCAGTGGGCAGGTCAACATGACCCTCGACATGCTCAGCATCAGGGACATGGACACCGGCCAATATCAGGCCATGGTAGTCCAGGACCCCGATGACCGCCGCAAGATCAGCGGCTACATCTACCTGGCCCAGGCTTTTACCCGCAGCCGGGCCCTGCCCCAGGTCGAAGCCCACGAATCGGGCAGCGCCGTGACCCTGACCTCGCAGTTGACCGAATACCAGAGCCTGGACTTCCTGATCAAGGCCCTCGACGAATACACCGGCATCGAAGCCAGCTACATGGGGCCTATTCCCCTCGATGACCCTCGTCTCCAGCAGGTGCCCTGGCTGCTTTTGCCCAACTGGTTCAGGGAACCGCATTCTTCAAACGAAGGCGAGATCAAAAGCCTGGGGCGCTATCTGGCCGAAGGGGGATTTGCCATCGTCAGCTCGGGACCCAACGAAAAGATGAACGGCGTGCTCTTCGACAAGTTCAGGCAGGCCCTGAAATCCCAGGGCCTGAACGAAGGGGCGGACTGGCGCTTCGTGTACCTCAACCCCGACCATCCGCTGTACCACGCCTTTTTCGATTTCGACATGGCCGTGCGGGACAACCAGAAGATCGCCGCGCACGTGGGGGACATGGGCCTGGTGATCGGCGAGCGCCTGGCCGTGTTCATCACCGGGGCGCGGGAGGTCGTCACCGAGTCCGCCAAGGTAGGGACGGCCAATTTCCAGGTCGCCGTCGACGGCCGGCGCCACCTGCAATTCACCATCAACACCGTCGTCTTTGCGCTCACTCAGGAGGGCGGGCTGACCCAGCAGCTGATGGCCAAGGTGAAATAAGGCCATTGGCAGACGAAAGCGCCCCCTCCCAGATCACCTTTCGCGCGCTGCTGGCCGGGGCGCTGCTGGCCCTCCTGCTCGGCGTCGGCGCCACCTACGAAAACCTGATCATCTCCGGCTCGCCCCTCCACCTGGATTACAGCACGCCGGCGGCGGTCTTCCTCTTCTTTCTCTTCATCCTGCTGGTCAATCCGCTACTGGCGCTCTTGGGCCGCCGCTGGCGCTTCTCCCAGGCCGAACTGGTCACCGTGTACCTGATGGGGGCGGTGGCCTGCACCCTGCCGACCAACGGCTTGGTCTGTGTGCTCTTACCCCATATCTCGGCAGGCACCTACTACGCCACCCCGGAGAACGACTGGAGCGGGCGCGTCCTCCCCCACGTGCAGGGCTGGCTCCGGGTGCAGGATGAGCAGGCGATCAAGTGGTTCTACGAAGGGCTGCCCGCCGGCGAGGCCCTGCCCTGGAAGGCGTGGCTGGCGCCCCTGGCGGCCTGGGCCCCCATGCTCCTGGCCTTCTTCGGCACCTCCACCGCGCTCATGGTGCTGGTCCGCCGGCAGTGGATCGCCAGTGAGCGGCTGGCCTTTCCCCTGGTGCAGGTGCCCCTGGCCATGATCGGCGAGGAGGGAAAACCCCAGCGCGGCCTCTTCGCCGAGTTCTTCCGCACCCCGGCGGCGTGGATCGGCATGGCGCTGCCGCTGGTGCTCTACAGCCAGCGGGCCCTGCACAACTATTTCCTCTTCATTCCCGACTCCATGCCCATCGCCCAGTACTTTTTCTTCTGGGACGACAAATTCCGCCTGCGCCTGTCGCTCAGTTACGCGGTGGTCGGCTTCGGCTACCTGCTGAGCACCAAGCTGGGTTTCAGCATCTGGTTCCTGGGGCTGCTCACCTCGCTGGAGCACGCCCTGATGCTCCACTTCGGCGTTCCCGGCACCCACCGGGCGGCGGGCAATGCCCTGGGCTCCTCGAATCTGGTCTTCCAGGGTTTCGGGGCGATGGTGGCGCTGTGCCTGGGGTCGCTGTGGGTGGCGCGGGGGCACCTGAGGGAGATCGCCGGCCGGGCGTGGCGGGGAGAAGCGGCGGCCGAGGCCGGCGATCTGCTCAGCTGCAGGCAGGCGGTGCTGCTTTTGGCCGGCTCCATGGGGGTGATGGTGGTCTGGCTGCACCTTTCGGGCATGAATTGGTGGGTGGCGCCGGTGACCTTGCTGGTGGTCCTGGCGCTGATGTACAGCATCACCCGCATCGTCGCCGAGGGCGGCCTGGCCGTGACCCGACCGCCGATCATGCCCAACGACGCGCTCATCCACGCCTTTGGCAGCGCTTTCCTGGGCCCGCAGAACACCGGGGCCCTGGGCCTGATCCAGCCCTGGGGCGGGGGGATGCGCACCACCCTGATGGCGGCGGTAATTCATGGATTTAGGCTGGCCGAGAACTACGCCATCGCCAACCGCCGGTGGCTCCTGTGGGCGGTGCTGCTGGCGGCAGTGGTCGCCACCACGGCGGCCAGCTGGAACGTGCTGCGCATCGGGTACCAGCACGGCGCCCTGAACCTGAGCTTCTGGTTTTTCGGGTACGAGGCCGCCACCGAGCCCTATACCTTTGCCGCCTACCACCTCGGCAACCCGCAGGGGGCTACCGCGGCCTTCTGGCAGGTGGCCGGGCTGGGGGCCCTGGTGCAGGTGCTGCTCACCCTGGCCTACCAGCGTTTCCTCTGGTGGCCCATCCACCCCATCGCCTTTCCGGTGAGCGCGACCTGGACCACCCACCACCTGATGCCCTCGATCTTCCTGGCCTGGTTGGTCAAAACCGTGGTGCTGCGCTACGGCGGGATCACCTGGTACCAGCGGACCCGGCCCTTCTTCCTGGGCCTGATCCTGGGCCACTACGTGGCGGGGGGCCTGTGGATCCTCATCGACGGCTTCACCGGCAAGACGGCCAACTACCTGTTCTACTGGTGAGTCTTCCCGAGTTGCCGCAACAACTCCTCCATGGCCTGCACCACCCCGGGGTCGGCCCCCTTCGCCGCCAGCCCGCTCCTCAGGGCCCTTTCCGCCTCCTGGGGCTGATCGAGGGCCAGATAGGCGCGGGCGAGTTGGTGCCAGGCCATCGCTGCTCCGGGGGCCAACTCCACGGCCCGGCGGTAGTAACGCGCGGCGGCCTGGGGACGGCGCAGCAGCATGCTGGCATTGCCGGCATTGACCAGGGCAGGAGCAAAGTCAGGGGCCAGCCGCAGGGCCTGGTCGAAGAAACCCAGGGCTTCCCCCGGGTTCCTGTTGCGCAGCAGAATGCTGCCCAGGTGGTTGAGGGCGTGATAGTCTTCGGGGCAAAGCTGCAGCACCCGGGCGAAGCGGTTGAGCGCTTCGCGGTCGTACCCCTGCTGCGAGAAGAAGAGAGCCAGCTGAAAGTGGTGCAGGGGATCTTCGGGAGAATCGAGGAGGGAGGCGCGCAGGAGGGTATATTTCTGCAGCAGGGTCAGGTCCTGGCGGCCGAGTGCCTGCAGATGGTCGTAATCCCTCATGGCCGAATCGGCCAGCGCCGGGCGCTGCTGCCGGCGCGCCAGCACGGCCGCGCGGTAATGGGCTTCGGAAAAACCCGGATCGCGGCGGCGGGCCTGGGTATAGGCCTCCAGGGCCTGGGGGAGCTGGCCGCTGGCCTCCAGCGCCTTTCCATGGAGATAATACAGCGTCTCGCTGTCCGGGTCGGCCTGCAGGGCCGCGGCGAATTCGGCGATGGCCGAATCGGGCTGGTCCGTCTGTAAGAAAAGCTCTCCCCGGCGCCGGCGCACCACCGGGTCCCCGGGTGCCAACGCCAAGGCCCGGGCCAGCAGGAGGGTCGCCTCTTCGTACTCGCCCAGCCTGGTGTGGATGCCCCCCAGGTTGAGCCAGCCCAGGGCGAAGTCCGGCTGGTGGGCGAGGGCCTTTTCGAGCGCCTGCATGGCCAGGGCATAGCGGCCTTCGCCGGCGTAGGCGGCGGAGAGGATGTTGTAGAGGGAGACGGCAGTGGAATCCTGGGCCAGGCCAGTGGTGCACACCTGCGCCGCCTGGTGGAATTGGGCGGTTTTGAGCAGGGTGTAGGCGAGACCCGCATAGGCCGGAATGCGCTGGGGATCGCGCTGGAGGGCCTGCCTGAAGAGGTCCTCGGCCGCCCGGTGCGCGCCGCGGCGAGCCAGGAGCTGGCCTGCTTCCAGCAGCGAGTCGCCGGCGGCACCCGGTTGCAGGGCAGGGGAAGGGGGAAGAGCAGCGGGATCAGGCGCGGGTTCCTGTCCGGTGCACCCCTGAGCCAGCACCAGGGCGTTCAGCAAACTGGCGACCAGCCCCGAGAGGGTGAAGCCCAGGTCGCGCATCACCTTGTGGGGCTCCACCTGGTAGCCCAACAGGTAGCGGGGGCACAGTTCGGTGCAGTAGGAGCACTGCCGCCGACCCCCACCCCGGCGGCCAGGCTGGCTTCCACCGCCGCCACTTCCCCGCCGATGAGGATCAGGTATTTGCCCGAGCAGATGGTGCGGTTGATCAGCAGTTCCACCATGGCGGCCTTGAGCAACACGTCGGCCACGGCAAAGCCGGCGGCGATGCTGGACAGTTCGATCAGGCCGATGGCCGTCCTCTTCATTTCACCTTCTCTGGCACAGGGGTTGTAGGGCAAAAAAATAGCCCCAGGAGAGGGCGGGGACAAGGCGGGAGTAGCGACCGGGGCAGGGGCGGCCCTGCGGCCGCCCCTGGAAGGAAAATCAGCGGACGGAAAACCAGAAGCCGAAGATACCCAGGATGATGACCACAGTGGCGAGGACGTAGGGGTCCTTCAGCAGGGCGGAAAGAGGATGTTTCATGGTTGGTCTCCTTTCGATAAAACCGCCTCCTCGCGCGGGCGGCGGTGCTAAAAAGTGGCGCCGTACCAGAGCAGGAAAAGAACCCACAGAAAAGCCAGGATTCCGGGGACCGCAAAATCTTTTAGTTGAACAGAGGATTTTGGCTTCATGATCCACCTCCTTGGCGACCCTGGTCCCTGAGCGGTAGAAGAGCAAGTCGCGTGCCGCGTTCAATTGCGCGAGAACTCCACCAGCACTTCCCCATAGCGGGCGCGCAGCTTGTCCAGCGCGTGGTCGCGGATCTGGCGGATGCGTTCCCTGGTCAGGCCCATGCCCTCGCCGATCTGCTCCAGGGTCATGGGGGGCTGGCCGTCCAGGCCGTAGTAGCGCCTCAGGATCCGGCACTCCCGCTTGTTGAGAGCCTCCAGGCAGCGGGCCACGGTCTCCGCCAGGATGTGCCGCTCGAATTCCTCTTCCAGGCCGGTTTCCCCGCCGGCCAACTCGGAAATCAGGGTCTTGTCCTCATCGGGGTACAGGGAAGCATTGAGGGAGATGTCGGACTTGCCCGCCTGCAGGGCCCGAGTGGTCCGGCTCAGGCTGATGCCGGCCTTGCTGGCCATCTCCTCGGCCGTGGGGGTGCGGCCCAGTTCCTGGGTCAGGCCGACGGCCTCGCGCTCCAGTTTCTTGAGGTCGTTCATCTGGTTCACCGGGGGGGGGATGGTCTTTTTCTGCATGGCCAGGGCCTTGAGCATAGCCTGGCGTATCCACCACACCGCGTAGGTGATGAACTTGAAGCCCCGGTTCTCGTCGAAGCGGCGGGCCGCCTCCAGTAGGCCCAGGTTGCCCTCGGAGATCAGCTCGATCATCGACAGGCCGTACCCGGAATACTCCTTGGCCACGCTGACCACGAAGCGCAGATTGGCGGTGACCAGGTTATTCAACGCTTCCTCGTCCCCCTCGCGGGCCTGGCGGACCAGGGCCACTTCCTGTTCGCGGGTGAGGGGCTGGTAGTATTCGATGCTCTGCCAGTAGAGGAAGACCGGATCGCTGAGTTCTTTTTCCGAGTGGCGGTTGTTGGACCTGGAAGCGACCATAGAGGACTCCGAGTTGGAGAAAGTGGGGGAGCACTGCTCGCTGTGGATTTTTCCCTATCAAATTGCGTGCCACCCTGAGAATGGCGAAGGCGGCGGCGTCAAGGCGCCCGAGGGGGCCGGCCATGCCGGGGAGGTGTCCCAGGGGGAAGGCCCGGTGGAGACCAAAATGGCGCACCAAAGCGGGTTGAAAACGCGGGTACACCGGGACTGGGGAGTCTCTGGCAGGGATGGTTTCGGGACCGAGGGGTCTCACAAAAATCCCCGCTCACCACTCTGGGTGCAGCGGGGAAAGCTTCCGGTGCGGAAGCGCGCGCTCTTGCGAGATGCTAGTTGAGGCTGCTGAAAGCAGCCGGTAAAGCTATGGGGGATAGCGCGCTGGCGGCTGCATCCCGTCGATGCAGCCGCCCCATTTCACCAGGTGGCATATCCCAGCCTCCTATCTCCAAATGCTGGGCAGTGGCAGCTGTCCAGCGGTCGTCGTAGAAGGAAATACACCTGGAACATACACCCTCCCCCCGCGCGGCCACGGGAGGCAGGGCACTCAGCACTGCTCTACAAGGGCGTTCTGCAAAAAATCCGCAAATTCCATGCCAGGATCAGTCCTCCCCGGGGCGGGACGGGGCGCCTTCGTCGCCCTGCCGCATGAGCTGTCCCATCTGGCGCAGCCGCTGGTCTACCCGGCCGTGCACCGTGTCGGGGGGAAAGGCGCCTTCGGAATCGCGCTGGCCGGCAGGCGCGCCGGTCAGCACCTCGATCCCCTCGTCGATGCTGCGCACCGGCCACAGGTGGAAGCGCCCCTCCCGCACCGCCTCGGCCACCTCCTCCCTGAGCATCAGGTGCTGCACATTGCCCCGCGGGATCACCACCCCCTGGTCGCCGCGCAGGCCGCGGGCCTGGCACAGGGCGAAGAAGCCCTCTACCTTCTCATTGACCCCGCCGATGGCCTGGACCTGGCCCTGCTGGTTGACCGAGCCGGTCACGGCCAGGCCCTGGCGGATGGGCAGCCCGGAGAGGGCCGAGAGCAGGGCGTAGAGTTCGGCGCTGGAGGCGCTGTCGCCCTCCACCCCTTCGTAACTCTGCTCGAAGACCAGCCGCGCCGACAGGGCCAGGGCCTTGTCCTGGGCGTACTGGTTGACCAGGTAGCCGCTGAGGATGAGCACCCCTTTGGTGTGGAGCGGGCCGCCCAGGCGCGCCTCGCGCTCGATATCGACGATGCCGCCCCGGCCCAGGCCGATGCTGGCGGTGATGCGGTTGGGCCGGCCAAAGGCGTAGTCCCCCAGCCCGAGCACCGCCAGGCCGTTGATGCGGCCCACGGCCTGGCCCTCGGTGTCGATGAGCAGGGTGCCCCGCGCGATGGCCTCCTGGAGGCGCTCCTGGACCAGGCTGGAGCGGTAGATCCTGGCCTCGATGGCCCGGCGCAGGTGGGGAGCGCGCACCAGGGGCTCCCCCTCCTTGCCAGCCCAGAAGTTGGCCTCGCGGATCAGATCGGCGATCTGGGCGAAATGGGTGGAGAGCTTCTCCTGGTCTTCGGCCAGCCGCGAACTGTGCTCGATGACCTTGGCGGCGGCCTGGCTGTCCAGCGAGCGCAGCCCCTCCTTCTGGCAGAGCCGGCAGATGGAGGCCAGGTAGGAGCGGATGTTGACCTGGGTGCGCTCCATGCGCAGGTCGAAGTCGGCCTTCACCTTGAACAGCTCATTGAAGTCCTCGTCGTGCTGGTAGAGCAGGTGGTAGAGCAGGGGGCTGCCGATGAGCACCACCTTCACCTCGAGGGGAATGGGTTCGGGCTGCAGGCCCCGGGTGGAGACAAAGCCCAGGCGCTCGCCGAGTTCCTCGATGACCACGGCGCCGTTGCGCAGGGCGCGCTTGAGGCCCTCCCAGGCGTAGAGGTTGCGCAGCACGTCCTCGATGTGCACCACCAGGTACCCGCCGTTGGCGCGGTGGAGGGAGCCCCCCCGGATCAGGGTGAAGTCGGTGTGCATGGCGCCGAACTGGGCCTCCTTCTCGATGCGGCCGAAGAGGTCGTGGTAGGTGGGGTTGGGCTCGATGACCACCGGGGCGCCTTGGAGGCCGCCGTGGTCCACCACCGCGTTGACCTCGTACTTGCGGAAGGGGCTGTCCTGGGCCGCCCAGGGGAGCCTGCCGTTGTTGGGCTGGTTGCCCGGAGGGGCGCGGAAGGTGTCGATGTTCTCCAGCAGGTCCTCCTGCACGGCCCGCAGGTGCTCCTCGACGGCGGGGAGTTCGCGGTACTGGTCGAGCAAGTCCTCCACCAGCAGGCCCACCACGTAGAGGGCCACCTCCCTGGCCAGTTGCTGCAGGCGCTGCTGGGCAGTGCGCTCCAGGGTGTGGACTTCCTTGAGGGTGCCCTTGAGTTCCTCCTGGAGGGTCTGCCGGCGGGTCTCCAGTTCCTGGCGGGTCTGCAGGGGCAGGGCGGCAAAGGCCTGGGCGTCGATGGGCTGGCCATCCCTGAGGGGGACGAAGGCCATGCCCATGGGGGTGAGCTGGAGCAGGAAGCCGGCGCTCTGGGCGTGCTGCTTCATGCGCTGGAAGAGATCCTGCTGCTCCCTTTCGAGTTCGCCCTTGAGGGTCTCCTCGCGGTCGGTGTACTCCTCGCTGTCGAAGGCCTGGCGCAGGTCGCGGCGGGCCCGCTCGATGAAGCTTTTGAGGTCGCGCTGCAGTTCCCTGCCCCTGCTGGGGGGCAGGCGCAGGGCGCGGGGCCGGTACGGATCCTGGAAGTTGTTCACGTAGCACCAGTCCGCCGGCGAGGCCTGCTGGCGGGCCCGCTCTTCGAGAAAGGCCTGGACCGCGGTGGTGCGGCCGGTGCCGGGCAGGCCGGCCACGTAGATATTGAAGCCGCGGTCGGGCATGTCCAGGCCGAAGCGCAGGGCCTCCACTGCCCGCTGCTGGCCGATGATGCCCTCCACCGGGGAGAGTTCATCGGTGGTGGCAAAACCCAGGGCCTGCGGGTCGCACGCCTTGCGCACCTGATCGCCTGACAGTTCTTCTATCATGGGGTGGTCCTCCAGGAGTTAGACGGTAAGTCAGCACAGAATGAGTGTCAATGCAGCAAGGAGTGGCACGGTATTTGCCCCGCTCAGACTTAGAGAAGAGGACATGGTCCAGCACGCCCCCCCCATCGGCACCTGCGACACGGCACCGCGCGCCCTCTGGCTGAAGGAGGCGACCTGCAATGGTCCCAGAAGCTGATTCCACCCCCACCACCCCGGTGTTCAAGGCCAAGACCCTGGAAGACACCCGCCAGCGGGCGCGTCAGTCCCGGGCGCTCAAGGCCCTCTTCGAGCCGGGGGCCATCGCCGTGATCGGCGCCAGCCGGCGCGAGGGGAGCGTGGGCCATTCGGTGTTCCGGAATCTCTTGATGAACGGCTATACCGGCACCCTCTATCCCGTCAACCCCAAGCAACCCAGCATCATGGGGGTCAAATGCCACCAGAGCGTGCTGGAGATCGCCGAGCCGGTGGACATGGCGGTGGTGGCCATCCCCGCCGCCGGGGTGGGCGGGGTGCTCGGCGAATGCGCCCGCAAGGGCATCCACAGCGCCATCGTGCTCTCCGCCTCAAGGAGGTGGGCAGCCAGGGCGCCCAGCTGGAGGAGGCCCTGAGCCGCCAGGCCCAGGAGGCCGGCATCGCCCTCTTGGGCCCCAACTGCCTGGGACTGATCAACACCGACCCGGCCCTCTCGATGAACGCCAGCTTCGCCCGCTCCATGGCCCAGCCGGGCAATATCGCCTTCATCTCCCAGTCCGGGGCCCTGTGCACCTCCATCCTCGACTACGCCCGGGCCAACCTGATCGGCTTCTCGAAGTTTATCAGTTTCGGCAACAAGTCCGACGTCGATGAACTCGACCTGCTCCAGTACCTGGCCGGCGACCCCCAGACCGAAGTCATCCTGATGTACATCGAGGAACTCAGCGAAGGGCAGCGCTTCATCCACCTGGCCCGCCAGATCACCGCCGAGCAGGGCCAGCACAACAAGCCCATCCTGGCCATCAAGACCGGCCGCACGCCCGAAGGCGCCAGCGCCGCGGCCTCCCACACCGGCTCCCTGGCCGGCACCGACGAGGTCTACGACACCATCATGTCCCAGGCCGGGGTGCTGCGGGTGGATACGGTGCAGGAACTCTTCGGGTACGCGGTGGCCTTCGCCTCCCAGCCCATGCCCAAAGGCGCCCGGGTGGCCATCGTCACCAATGCCGGCGGCCCGGGGATCATGACCACCGACGCCTGCGTGCGCCAGGGCCTGCAGCTGGCCCGCTTCGGGGAGGAGACCCGCGCCCGCATGGCCGCCTCGCTGCCGCCCGAGGCCAGCCTCAAGAACCCCATCGACCTGATCGGCGACGCCCGCAGCGAGCGCTATGCCGCGGCCCTGCAGGCGGTACTCGAAGACGAGGACACCGACAGCGCCCTGGTCATCCTCACCCCCCAGACCATGACCGACATCGAGGAGGTGGCCCGGGTGGTGGCCCGTTTCAGCCAGCGCCGCGTCAAGCCGGTGCTGGCCTCCTTCATGGGGGGCCTCGACGTGGCCGCCGGGGTGGAGATCCTGCGCCAGGGCGGGGTGCCCCACTATCCTTTCCCCGAGGAGGGGGCCAGGGTGCTGCGGGCCATGTGGCAGTACAGCCAGTGGCGCGAGCGGCCCCGCACCGAGGAGCGGATCTTTTCCGTGGACCGGGCCCGGGCCAACAGCCTGCTCTCCGGGGCCCTGGGCCAGGGGCGGCGCCAACTGTCCGAGAGCGAGGCCCTCGAAGTGCTGGAGGCCTACGGCTTCCCAGTGCCCAGGCGGGGCCTGGCCCGCAGCCGCGGGGAGGTGGAGGCGGTGTGCGCGGCAGTGGGTTTCCCGGTGGTGATGAAGATCGCCTCCCCCGACATCCTCCACAAAACCGACGTGGGCGGGGTGGCGGTGCTGGAGGAATTGGAGAGCGATTTCCAGTCCCACGGCGGGGTGGGAGTGCATTTCCGCCCCATCGAACCCACTGACGAGCCCCTGCTCCAGGAACTCTTCTACCGCTCCTCCGAGAAGACTATCTACCTGCGCTTCTTCTCCCACCTCAAGGCCATGCCCCACCGGCGGGCCCAGCAGTTCGTGGCCATCGACTACCAGCGCCACCTGGCCCTGGTGGGCATGGTGCCCGAGGGGGAAAGGCAGGTGATCATCGCCGTGGGTCGCTACCATCTGGACCCGGCCACCAACTGGGCCGACTGCGCCTTCATGGTGCGCGACGACTGGCAGGACAAGGGGGTGGGGAGTTACCTGGTGGGCCGGCTCATCGAGATCGCCAGGCACCGCGGCATCGAGGGGATGAGCGCCGACGTGCTGGTGGAGAACACCCGTATGATGCACGTCTTCCACCTCTGCGCTCCCGGCCCCATCCAGAGCCGCTTCGAGGAGGGGGCGTACCACATCTCCTTTGCCCTTGAGCCAGGCCAATCCCCCACTTCGTGATGGTGTCGGGTTTCGCTCGCTGCCCAGCCCCACTACCTCTTCCCCTCAACGCCCCATACGTTGGGGCGTTGAGGCGTCATGAAGCCCGGTGCAACTGGTAGGTATTGATGCTCTGGATGATCTCCGCTTCCTGGTGCGGTGAGAGATCCAGGAATTCCAGGCTGAGCCGGTATCCCCGGCCCTGGTCCGCCTGCTTGACCGCCTGGCAGTGCAGGCCGGCCAGGGGGAAGTCCCCCGCGAAGTGCGGGTCGATCACCACCACCTGGTCGAGGGGCAGGGGGGTGTCGGTGAGCACGGCCATGCCGCCCCCGCTCAAGTCCAGGACCGTGGCGGGCAGGGGCTCGGCCCTCCCGGCGGGGTAGAGCACTACCTCGAAACGCACCTTCATGCGGAAGAAGTCCCGCTGCTGGATGCGCTCCAGCCGGTCTCCGTGGCGGATGGAGAAGAGCAGCGATTCGGGATTGCCCGGCAGCAGGTGGGTGCGGAACCGGTACTCTAGGTGATCTGGCCCCCACAGGCGCACCTTGAGTTGGGCTCCGGCCTCCAGCCCGGCGAAGCATTCCTCGTCTTTGCGCAGCAGCGGCGCCAGGGTGATGGAGGCCTCGTCGCGCTTGACCACCACGCAGGGACAGAAACCTTCGCTCCTGCCCGGGGCGGGCCAGACCATCAGCGTCTGGCCCGGGCTGACCTGACGGGTGGAGTAGAGGGCCTGGCGGGGGGTGGGCTGGTCGAAACCCAAGGACCGGCGCAGGGCGCCCAGTTCGGCGGCCGCCTTCCGCGAAAAGCCGGGGCCCAGGCCGTGGGCGTAGCGCCCCAGGTGGTGGTCGAAGGATTTGATGGAACTCAGCAGCAGCAGGGGATGCTTCATCTGGTGCTGGCGGGCGATCTGCGCCAGCAGCCGGCCCTGCTCGGGATTGAGGCCCCGCTCGGCGGCGTGTTCGAGAAAGGCTTCCCAGGCATGGCGCTGGAGGCGGTGTTTCCTGATCCAGTAGAAGAGGATCAGGGCGGGGAGGACCACCAGGCCGAGGAAGGCGAAGAACTCCCCCAGCCAGGGCGGGGTCTGGTCCTGGAGGCGCAGGTAGGGCAGCACCGAACGGAAGCTCTCGTCCATGGCCGGACCAATGGGTTACTCCTCCCGCACCAGCTGCGAAGCGTGGAGGTGGTACTTGGCCAGCAGGCGGTGCAGGGAGCGGCGGTCGATGCCGCTGTGCTCAGCGGCCCGCGAGACATTGCCGTGGTACTTCTGCAGCACGTCCTCGATGTAGCGGCGCTCGAAGTCCTCGATGAGCTGGTCCTTGGCCTCCTTGAAGGGCAGGTTGAGCAGGAAGGTCTGCGGGGTCTGGAAGTTGTTCTCGGTGGGGCGGATCTGGGGCGGGAGGTCTTCCGGCTGCACCGTTTCCCCCGAGGCCAGGATCACCGCCCGCTCCAGCACGTGCTCCAGCTCGCGGATGTTCCCCTTCCACTCCCCCTTGAGCAAGAGTTCCATGGCCTGGGGGGAGATGGCGTTGACCGGCTTCTGGTGCTGGCGGGCGTAGTGCTGGAGAAAGTGGTTGGCCAAGAGCGGGATGTCGTCGCGCCGGTCCCGCAGGGGGGGAATCTGGATGGTGAAGGTGTTGATGCGGTAGTAGAGGTCCTCGCGGAACTGGTTGGCCTCCACCTTTTCCTCCAGGGGCTGGTTGGTGGCGCAGATCAGGCGCAGGTCCACCTCGCGCTCCTGGTTGCTGCCCAGCCGGCGGAATTTGCCGTCCTGGAGCACCCGCAGGAACTTGACCTGCAATGGCATGGGCAATTCGCTGATCTCGTCCAGGAAGAAGGTGCCCCCGTCGGCGGTCTCCAGCAGGCCCGGCTTGGCGTGGGCCGCCCCGGTGAAGGCCCCCCGCTCGTACCCGAAGATCTCGCTTTCCACCAGGTGTTCGGGCAGGGCGCCGCAGTTGATGGGCACAAAGGCGCGGGAGCTGCGGCTGCTGTTGGCGTGGATGCTGCGGGCGATGAGTTCCTTGCCCGTGCCGCTGGCCCCGCAGACCAGCACGTTGACGTTGGTGTCGGAGATCTTCTTGATCAGCTCGAAGATCTGGGTCATGGCCTGGCTCTTGCCGATGATGTTCTCAAAGCTGTAGCGGCGGCTGAGCTGCTCCTTGAGGGTGCGGTTCTCCTCCCGCAGGGTGCGGGCGGCCAGCACCTTCTCCACCACGATGGCCAAGTGGTCGGCGGTGAAGGGTTTGGGCAGAAAGTCAGCGGCCCCCAGGCGCATGGCGGCCACCGCGTCCTCGATGGTGCTGTACGCGGTCATGAGCACCACCTGGATCTCTGGGTAGTGGGCCTTGATCTGCTGCAGCAATTCCATGCCGTCCATGCCGGGCATCTTCAGATCCGTGAGCACCAGCTGGGGCTCCTCGGCCTGGAGGTACTCGAGGGCGTCGCGGCCGTTGCCGACCACCGCGCTCTGGTACCCCTTGCTGTTGAAGAGCCGCTGGCAGCTGATGGCCAGGTCAGTCTCGTCATCGACGATGAGGATATGGGCGCGTGCCATAGGGCTTTCTCTTTTCGCTTGGTCAGGAAGCCGGCAGGGCCGGCAGGCAGAGGGTGAAGCGGCTGCCCTTGCCCGGCTCGCTTTCCACTTCGATGGTGCCCCCGTGCTCCTGGACGATCCCGTAGCTGATGGACAGCCCCAGCCCGGTGCCCTTGCCCACCTCCTTGGTGGTGAAGAAGGGGTCGAAGAGCCGGGGCAGGTGCTCGGCGGGAATACCGCTGCCGGTGTCGGTCACCGACAGGGCCACCCCTGGCTGGCCTCCCACCTGGGAGCCCTGGCGGGTGGCAAAGGTCAGGATCCCGCCCGCGGGCATGGCGTCCAGCGCATTGGTGACCAGGTTGATCAACACCTGCTCCAACTGGGCCCCGTCCGCCGCCACCCTGGGCAACTCCTGGAGATCCAGGATGACCTTCACCCCCCGGTTGCGGGCCAGTTCCTCGATGAGGGCCACGGCGCGCCGGACCACGCTGTTCAGGTCGGTGGGCCGCAGTTCAGTGGGCATCTGCCGGGCGAACTTGACCAGCGCCGAGACGATGGAGTGGATCTTCTCCACCTGGCGCTGGATCACCTGCACGTCTTCCCGGGCCTCGCCGGACAGGCGGCGTTGGGTCACTTCCTGGGCCAGGCGGCCGGCCCGCATGAGGATGATGCCGGCCGGGTTGTTGATCTGGTGGGCCACCCCGCCGGCCAGCTCGCCCACCGAGGCCAGCTTGGTCGCCTGGAGCAGTTGCCGCTGGGAGTGCTTCAATTCTCTGGTGCGTTCCTCCACCTTCTGCTCCATGGTGTCCTGATAGGACTGAAGGGAGGCGGCCATCTGGTTGAAGGTGCCGGCCAATTCTCCTATCTCATCGCGGGTCTGGAAGTGGATGCGCTCCTCCAGCCGGCCCTCCCCCAGGTGATGGGCCATGCTGCTCAGTTCGCCCAGGGGCCGGGTCAGCCGGCGCACGGCAAAGTACACGGCGTAGGCAGTGCTCAGAATGGTCCAGCCCCCCACGGCCAGGAAAGCGGCTGGGAAACTGTCTTCTGGAGTGGAGCGGGTGCCGATTTTGTCCCACAGCAGCCACAGGTCCAACAGCAGATTCACCACCAGCAGCAGGACAGTGACCAGGGTTATCTTGGGGCCGAGGCGCACGGCTTTTTTCCTGAGTTTTTCCGGACACGGAATGAAGACCTGGCAATAGACAGTCCAGAAACTCAGAAAAGCAATCTCTATGCCGGGAGCCAGAAAAGCGCGGCAGACAGGGAGGAGCCCCGCAACGTCGACAAATTTGACCAGGAGAGGGGCAACTAGGCCAGCAATTGGGGCGGGGATATCTCAATAGAAAGGTCTTGATGGGACAATGATGTCTCATTCGCCGACAGCCAGGCTAAGGCCGCCTGCCCAGCAGCTCGCGCACCTGGCTCAACAGGGCTTCCACCGCAAAGGGCTTGTGGAGCACGGGGAAACCGGCCTGCTGGAGCCGCTCCCAGTCCAGGGCCTGCCCCAGGTGCCCGGTGATCAGCAGGGCCCGCAATCCCGGTCGTTCCTCCCGCAGGGCGAAGAGCAGCTCCGGGCCCTTGCCGTCGGGCAGGGCCACGTCGCTGAGCACCAGGTCGAAGCCCTCCTGTTGCCATAGCCGGCGGGCTTCGGCGATGCTGCTGGCGGTCTGCACGGCGTAATTGTGATCCCCGAGGGTCTGGGCCAGGCGCTCACTTAGCTCTACCTCGTCCTCGACCACCAGCAGGCGTTCGCCCTGCCCCCGCTTCTTGAGCGCCGCGACCTGGTCCAGGGGCTGATCGGGGGTCGTCTGCTGCAGCGCGGGCAGGAAGATCTCGAAACCGGTCCCCTTGCCCGGGCTGCTGTCCACTGCAATCCAGCCGCGGTGGGACTGGACGATGCCGTAGACCATGGCCAGCCCCAGGCCGGTGCCGTGGTCCTTGGTGGTGAAGAAGGGCTCGAAGATGCGCTGGCGCACCTCCTCGTCCATGCCGGTGCCCGTGTCGCGCACCGCCAGGCAGGCAAAGGGACCCGGGTGAGAGGAGGGTTGCGCCGCGGCCGGGACGTTGCGGGTTTCCAGATAGAGAATGCCGCCCCCGGGCATGGCATCGCGGGCGTTGAGGGCCAGGTTGATGAGCACCTGGTCCAGGGTGCTGGGGTCGGCCTGGACCGTAAACAGATCTTCTGCCAGCCGCAGGTGGATCTGGATCTCGGCGCCCAGGAGCCGGGCCAGCATCTTCTCCATCTCCCGCACCTGCTGGTTGAGGTTGAGCGGGCGGAGTTCCATGCGCTGCCGGCGGCTGAAGAGCAGCAGTTTGCGGGTCAGTTCAGCGGCGCGCAGCACCACCTTGCGGATCTTGTCCAGGTCGTGGACCAGGGCGTTGTTGCCCTCGGTCTCGGCGATGAGCAGGTCCAGGTCGAAGAGGATGATGCCCAGCTGGTTGTTGAAGTCGTGGGCGATACCCCCGGCCAGCTGGCCGATGGACTCCATCTTCTGGGCCTGGAGGAGCTGGGCTTCGAGTTCCTTGCGCTGGGAGATGTCGCGCACAATGCCGGTGAACATCCGCTCTCCACCCAGGCGGAATTCGCTGACGGCCAGATCCATCGGAAAGACGCTGCCGTCCCGGCGCCGGCCCATCACCTCGCGGCCGATGCCGATAATCTTGCGGATGCCGGTGGCCAGGTAGCTGGCCAGGTACCCGTCGTGCTGATGGTGGTACGGCTCGGGCATCAGCAGGGAGACGCTCTGGCCCACTACCTCGGCCGCATTATAGCCGAAGATCCGCTCCGCCGCCGGATTGAAAAAACTGATGATGCCTTTGGCGTCGATGGTGATGATGCCGTCGACGATATTGTCCACCACCGAGCGGAAGCGGTCTTCGCCATTAGGGGCGGGAGCCTGGGCGACCTCCGGCGATGGCGCCTTCAGTTCCTGTCTGAGGGCATCCAGCTCGGCGATCAACTGGGCCTTGGTTTTGTTCTGGTCTCTCATAGATTGTGTGACACCCTTGTCCCGCAAAGATGGGCATACTCTTCCAAGACGTCAACCAGGCGCATTGACAGAGGGTCCGGTGGCCTTAGATTCGTGGCATGGCCTTTACGCAGTTCGACCGCGTCCCCAACCACTACGCCGGCGCCCTCATCCAGCGCATCAAGGATTTCCGCCTGGAAGAGGGCAAGCGCTCCCTGGCGCCCACCCGCCTGCCCATCGGCCGGCTGGAGATCCTCATCCCCCGCCATTTCGGCTTCTGCTTCGGGGTGGAGCGGGCCATCCACATGGCCTTCTCCGCCCTCGAAGAACACCCCGACCGCCGCATCCACCTGGTCAGCCAGATCATCCACAACCCCCTGGTCAACCGCGACTTGCAGGAGCGGGGCATCCGCTTTCTCTTCGACGAGGAGGGGCAGCGCCAGATCGGGGACGGTCAGGTGGGGGGAGAGGATGTGGTGCTGATCCCGGCCTTTGGCACCACCCTGGAAATCGAGGAGTCCCTCCAGCGCAGCGGCATCGACACCCGCGCCGCCCACTTCCGCGAGCACTACGACACCACCTGTCCCTTTGTCTCCAAGGTCTGGGACCGGGGCGAGCAGCTGGGGCGGGAGGGCTACACCATCATCATCCACGGCAAGTTCGGCCACGAGGAGACCCAGGCCACCCACTCCCACACCCGGCAGCACACCCGCACCCTGGTGGTGCGCGACCGGGAAGAGGCCCTGGCCCTGGCCGCTTTCATCCTGGGGGAACAGAACCTGGAGGAGTTCTCGGCGCAGTTCGCCCAGAAGTGGTCGGCCGGCTTCGACCCGCGCCGGGACCTGGAGCGGGTGGCGGTGGTCAATCAGACCACCATGCTGGCCGAGGAGACCCAGGAGGTGGCCGGCATCCTGCACCAGGCCATGCGCCAGCGCTACGGCGAGGAGCGGCTCGAACACCACTTCGCCGACACCAACGACACCCTCTGCTACGCCACCAACTGGAATCAGAACGCCACCAAAGCCCTCTTGGAGGCCCGGCCGGATCTGGCGCTGATCGTGGGGGGATACAACAGCTCCAACACCTCCCACCTGGTGGAGATCTGCTCCCAGCAGATGCCCAGCTACCTCATCGAGAACAGCGGCGAATTGCTCTCCTTCCAAAGGCTGGCCCACTTCGACATCCACCGCAAGGAGCGCGTCTTCAGCGAGGACTGGCTGCCCGAAAAGCTGCCCTCGCGCATCGCCGTGACCTCTGGCGCCTCCTGCCCGGACGTGCTGATGAACCAGGTGGTGGAGAAACTGGCGGGATTTTACGGATATGGGGAGGGCGAGATCAGGGCTGGGTTGGAGCAGTTGAGTCTGGTGGAGTGAGAAGTACATCGGTGCGTCGGAAAGTGACCCACTTCAGCCTTTCCCAAGGCGCGTCCTTCACCCTCGCTCGCTCATCGCTCCGCTACCCGGCCCCCCGCCACGCGGACTTCCCCTCCCGGCCACTCCCCGGGAAAGGCATTCGGGGTCATCTTCCCGCCGCTTTCAGCTGGCCAGCGGGAAGGTCCCCTCGTACCCGATGGGGCGCGACACGAACCAGATGCCCTCGTAGAAGGGGTTGCCCTGAAAGTGGCAGACCACGTTGCTGCGCTCCATGTCCTCGCGCAGCTTGGCCCCCTGGTGGGGGATGTGGCTGAAGAAGAGCACGCAGTCCCCGGCCATGGGGTGCACCACCACGTGCTCCTGGGCTTCGCACCAGTCCCTGAACTCGTTGCTGTGGTACCCGTGGAACTTGGACCGGTCCAGGCCCGGCGGCTCGGACAAGTGGCCGCCCTTGACGAATTTCAGGTGCCCGTCTTTGGGGCCGTTATCTTGTAGATAGAAGGTGGTGTTGACCGCCACTCCGCGCACGCTGAAGCGCCGTTTGGGCTGCTGCCAATACCCGTAAAAATCCATGTGCCACTCTTGCAGATAGGGGCCGGGATTGATGTGGGCGCGGAAGCTGCGCAGCTGGAGTTGGGGCCCCAGCAGGGCGTCCAGGTAAGGGCGGACGCCGGGATGGGCGACCAGGGGGCGGAAGGTCTCGGGGTCCTGCACCAGCAGGCGGTCGAACCACATATTGCCCACCTCGTTGAGCCCTTCCTGCCAGCCCTGTTCCCGGGCGCGGTTCACCCGCTGGCGAACCTCTTTGGTCTCGGCGGGGGAAAGGGCCTGGGGGATGAGCAGAAAACCATCCTTTTCCAGTTGGTCGAGCCGGGCATCCAGTTCAGCGGCAGTCATCGGGTCATTCCTCGCGCAATAGGGGTCAATTTATGAGAATGTGCAAGGTCATCGGGCATGTGGTGACCACGGTCAAGCACCCCATCCTCGAAGGCCGGAAGATCCTGGTGGTCTCCGGCCTGGAGGGTGTGAATGATCCCACGGTGCCCATGCAGCTGGCCATCGACGGGGTGGGCGCCGGCATCGGCAGCCAGGTGGTGGTCAGCGAGTCGGGCATCGCCGGGGGCCAAGTGACCGGGGTCAAGGCCCCGGCGGTGCGCAGCGTGATCGTGGGGATTATCGACTAGCCCCCACCAGGTTCACCAACCTTCCTATCTTCTCCACCTCGATGACCACCTCGTCGCCGGGCTGCAGCCAGACGGGGGGCTTGCGGGCGAAGCCCACGCCCTGGGGGGTGCCGGTGAGGATCACCGTGCCCGGCTGCAGGGTGGTGTCCTGGCTGAGGAAGCTGACCAGGTGCGCCACCGGGAAGATCATGTCCGCGGTGGTGTGGTCCTGCATCACCTTGCCGTTGAGGAGGGTCTTGAGCCGCAGGGCCTGGGGATCGGGGATCTCGTCGGCGGTGACCAGGGCCGGCCCCAGGGGGCAGAAGGTGTCGAAGCCCTTGCCGCGCACGAACTGGCCGCCGCCCCGCTTGATCTGCCAGGTGCGCGCCGACACGTCATTGGCCGCGGTGTAGCCCAGCACGTACTCCAGGGCCTTGGCTTCGGGCACGTCGCGGCAGGTCCTGCCGATGACCACGGCCAATTCGCACTCGTAATCCACCTCCGCATCGACCTGGCAGGCCGGCAGGCGGATGGGGTCCCCGGGGTTGTTGAGGGCGGTGTTGGGCTTCATGAAGAGCACCGGGTAATCGGGGATCTTGGCCCCCGACTCGGCGGCGTGCTCGCGGTAGTTCAGGCCGATGCACAGGATATTGGGAGGGGTCACCGGGGCCAGCAGCTTTTTGACTGCGGCGCTCTGGCCGCTGCGCTCCAGTCTGCCGAACAAATCCCCCTTGAGCACCGCGGCCTGGCCCGGGCCGCTTTCCTCGCCCAGGCGGGTCTGGCCCTGCTCGTCGATAAAGCGGATGATGCGCATCGCTATTCTCCTCAGTGTCGGGGTCAAAGTGCAGGCGAAAATAGGGTGCGGCGCCAAGGGATGTCAAGGCGGGAGGGCGTCTTGACTTTGCCTGTACCCCCCCCTATTTTCTCAAATCAAAAACAGGGCAGCATGGGCGACGCACTGGGCATGATCGAAACCCGCGGGCTGGTGGCTCTCATCGAGGCCATGGACGCCATGGTCAAGGCCGCCGACGTGGCGGTGGTGGGCTGGCAGCAGATCGGCGGGGGCCTGGTCACCGCGCTGGTGCGCGGCGACGTGGCCTCGGTGCGGACCGCCACCGAGGCCGGCCAGGTCGCTGCCCGCCGGGTGGGGGAGGTGCTGGCGGTCCACGTCATCCCCCGGCCGCACCCCAGTCTCGAAAGCATCCTTCCCATCAATAAGAAATAGCGCCCAAAGAAATAGCGCCCATTGGGCCCGCGAGTGAAGAAATCGCAATTCAGACCGGCCTTAGCGTCTCGCCAGAGCAGGCAAGTTGGTACACCAATCCGGCGCGAGGCCTAACACGAGGTGAACGGGGTGGCACACAACGTCAGCGAAGAGCAGATCCGCCGCATCGTCCAGGAGGTGGTGGGCCGGGTGGTGGCCGGCAACACCCTCAGCTTCAGCGAGGGCAGGAGCGGGGCGGGCGGGGTCTTCCAGACCGTGGACGAGGCCGTGGCCGCCGCCGCCGCCGCCCAGCGGGCCCTGGTGGGGGGCACCCTGGAGGAGCGCCGCAAGATCATCGAGGCCATCCGCCAGGCCATCCGCAGCAAGGCCGAGGAATCCTCCCGCATGACCGTGGAGGAGACCGGCATGGGGCGGGTGGACCACAAGATCCGCAAGCACTACGCCGCCGCTGACCTGACCCCGGGCGTCGAGGACCTGGAGGCCATCTCCTGGACCGGTGACCACGGCCTGACCGTGGTGGAGATGGCCCCCTACGGGGTGATCGGCGCGGTGACTCCCTCCACCCACCCAGTGCCCACCCTGGTGAACAACGCCATCAGCATCATCGCCGCGGGCAACTCGGTGGTCTTCAACGTGCACCCGGCGGCCAAGAAGGTCTCGGCCTGGGCGGTGCGCCTGCTCAACGAAGCCATCACCCGGGTGGGCGGGCCGGCCGATCTGATCACCGCCATCGAGACCCCCACCATCGAAAGCGCCCAGCAGCTCTTCACCCATCCGGGCATCCGGGTGCTTTTGGTGACCGGGGGCCCTGGGGTGGCCAAGGCCGCCATGGCCAGTCCCAAGAAGGCCATCGTCGCCGGGCCGGGCAACCCGCCGGTGGTGGTGGACGAGACCGCGGACATCGACCGGGCCGCCCGCGACATCATCGCCGGGGCTGCTTTCGACAACAACATCCTGTGCATCGGCGAGAAGCAGGTCTTTGTGATCGAGTCGGTGGCCGACGAACTCAAGGCGCGCCTGGTGCGCCACAGCGGCTACGAACTCACCCCCGCCCAGATCGAGGAGTTGGCCAAACACGCCTTTGTCAAAAGTCCCAAGGGCGAACTGGTGGTCAACCGCGAGCTGGTAGGCCGCAACGCCTCGGTGCTGGCCCAGCGGGTGGGCATCCACCTCGACGAGCAGGTGCTGATGCTCATCGGCGAGACCGACGCCAGCCACGCCTTCGTCCACGAAGAGCAGATGATGCCCTTCCTGCCCATCGTCCGGGTGCCCAACGTCGAGCAGGCCATCCGCCTGGCCATCGAGTCCGAACACGGGTACCGGCACACGGCAATCATCCACTCGCGCAACATCGAGAACATGCACAACATGGCCAGGGCCGTGGACACCACGATCTTCGTCAAGAACGGGCCTTCCTACGGCGGGGTGGGCATCGGCGGGGAGGGGTTCTGTACCTTCTCCATCGCCGGCCCCACCGGAGAGGGGTTGACCTCGGCCCGCACCTTCACCCGCCAGCGCCGCTGCAGTTTGGTGGATTATTTCCGCATCACCTGAGATGATCTCAGAACACGGACTACAGACAAGGGCGGGTTGCAAACCCGCCCTTACAGGATTTTAGAGGCGCATGGTACTGTCGCGGGTCAAGGGCCACGTGGTCGCCACGGCCAAGCTGCAGAACCTGGTCGGCAAGAAACTCCTGCTGGTGGAGATCATCACCGTGCGCGAGCAGGGCCTGGAGCCCACCGGCCGCCACCTGGTCTGCATCGACGCGGTGGGCGCCGGCGAGGGCGAGCTGGTGCTGGTGGTGATGGGCAGCTCGGCGCGTTTCGCCCCGCAGATGGGCGACGTGCCCACCGACGCGGTGATCGTGGGCATCATCGACAACCTGCAGGCCTTTGGCCGCGATTTGCCGGTGAGATGAGCGGATGAAACTGTCGCGGGTCATCGGCACCGTGGTCCTCTCCAAGGCCATTGCCCCGTACACGGGCAAGGCCCTGCACCTGATCGAGGATCTCGGCGAAGACCTGCAGCCCATTGGCGACCCGGAGGTGAGCGCCACCTGGCAGGCCATGCGCGAGGGCGACCTGGTGGTGGTGGAAGTGGCCCGCGAGGCCGTCAATGCCTTTGACCCGCCCCTGGCCGTGGACGCGGTGATCCTGGCCAGGGCTGAGCACGTACACCTCGACAGGGAGGCGCGATGAGCGCCCAATTGCTCGACCACCAGCAGATCGAAGCGCTGGTGCGCCAGGCCCTCCAGGCCCAGTTGGGCGTGGCCCCGGCCCCGGCTGCCCCGCGCCTGGTGGTCAACATCTCGGCCAGGCACCTGCACCTCAACCAGGAGGCCCTGGAGACCCTCTTCGGCAAGGGCGCCCAGCTCACGGTGCTCAAACCCCTGTACCAGGAGGGGGCCTTTGCCGCCGAGCAGGCGGTCACGGTATTCGGTCCGCGCCAGCAGATGATCGCCCACGTGCGGGTGCTGGGCCCCCTGCGCGAGTACTGCCAGGTGGAGCTGGCCTTCACCGACGCCCGCTTCCTGGGCATAGACGCGCCGGTGCGCCTCAGCGGCGACCACCGCGACACTCCCGGCTGCTACCTGGTGGGGCCTTCCGGCGGCCTGGAACTGCGCTGTGGGGTGATCCGCGCCGCCCGCCACGTGCACATGAGCCCCGCCGAAGCCCAGTACTACGGCGTCAAAGCCGGCGACCGGATGCGGCTGGTGGTCGAAAGCGAGCAGGGAGGCTCACTGGAGGGGCTGATCTGCCGGGTCAGCGGCAAGGAAAAACTGGAGGTGCACCTGGACACGGACGAAGGCAACGCCGTGGACCTGGTCCGCGCCCGCAAGGTGTATCTGGAAAAATAGCGCAACTCCTTCAACACTAAGGTTTCAGGAGGACAAATATGGCAGAAGCATTAGGAATGGTAGAGACGGTGGGGCTGGCTGGCCTGATCGAAGCCGGCGACGCCATGAGCAAGGCGGCCAGTGTCTCCCTGCTGGGCTGGGACAAGGTGGGCGCCGGCCTGGTCACCGTCTTCTGCCAGGGGGACGTGGCCGCGGTCAAGGCCGCGGTGGACGCCGGGGCCCAGGCCGCGGCCAAGGTGGGCAAGGTGCACAGCGTGCACGTGATCCCCCGCCCGCACGGCGAATTGGGCGCCATCCTGCCCTCGCGCGCTGCCCGGGGCGAGGCCCCCAAGGGTGTGCGGGCCCTGGGCATGATCGAGACCCGGGGCGCCACCGGGGTGATCGAAGCCAGCGACGCCATGAGCAAGGCGGCCAGCGTCGAGGTGGTGAAGATCCGCGAGATCGGCGGCGGCTACATCACCGTGCTGGTCACCGGCGACGTGGGCTCGGTGAGCGCCGCGGTCAGCGCCGGGGCCGAATCCGCCGAACGGGTGGGCGAGCTGGTGTCGCGCCACCTCATCCCCCGTCCCAGCGACGAAACCATCGACCTCTTCCTGAGTTGAGGAGACTGACAACTGATGAAAGCACTGGGTATTGTCGAAACCAAAGGCCTGGTCTGCGTGGTGGAGGCCCTCGACGCCATGCTCAAGACCGCTGACGTGAGCTTTGCCGGCCAGAAGCGGGTGGGCGCAGGCCTGGTGGCGGTGATGGTCGAAGGCGACGTGGCCGCGGTCAAGGCCGCAGTGGACGCCGGGGCCCAGGCCGCCCAGAAGGTGGGCGAACTGCGCAGCGTGCACGTGATCCCCCGCCCGGTAGAGGTGCTCAGGGAAAAGCTGAACTGAGCCAGCGCCATGTCCAGGGCCTGCCATCTCGACGCCCCGATCATCACCGAGGCCCTGCTGCGCCAGCAGCACCAGGGCCAGGAGGAGTTGCGCCTGCTCCCCGGATCGGTGATCACCCCCACGGGCTGGGACTATATCCGCCAGCACCGCCTCAAGGTGATACGCGGGCCCGCGCCAGCCGCACCAGCGCCCTCTCCCGGCCTCATCCCCGAACTCACCCCCTCCAGTCTGGTGCAGGAGGGCCGCTGCGACCACCCCGACCGGGCCTGCGGCTGCCAGACCGAGGAGTTCGGATCTGGCTTTGTCGAGCCGGCCTCCTGCGGCCAGTGCGCCATCCACCAGGCCCAGGGCGGGTGCGGCCCGGCCTGCCAGGGCTGCAACCGCCACAAGAGCGCGGCGGTCCTGCCCGGGGTGAGCGAGGAGTTGGTGCGCCAGATCGCCGCCCAGGTGATGAGCCGCCTGGGACCGCGCTGAACGGGGGCGTCCATGGCCATCGGCATGGTCGAGGTCGAAGGGGTGGCGGGCATCGTCGTCGCGGCGGATGCGGCCTGCAAGAGCGCCGAGGTGGAGTTGCTGGGCTGGGATTCCATCGGTGGGTTCACCACGGTTTTTTTTATTGGTTCGATCAGCGCCGTGGCCGCGGCCCTGCGCAGCGGCGAGGAAGCTGCCCGGCAGGTATCCAAGAAGGTGAGTGCCGCCGCCCTCAACCAGCCCGAACCCGCCTGCTTCAACTACGTCACCGTCCCTGTCAAAAAGGAGATAGCACCCGTTTCCGGCGCCCTGGGCCTGCTCGAAACCCAGGGCTACGGCCTGCAGGTGCTGGCCGACGACCGCATGGTCAAGGCCGCCCAAGTGGAGGTGGCCAACGTGCTCACCGTCCACAACCGGGTGGTCTGCTCCCTGATCATAGGGGAGGTGGGCGCGGTCAAGGAGGCCCTGGCCGTGGGCCGCGAACTGGCCGCCGCTTCGTCCAAGTTTCTAGGTTCCGCCTTTATCGCCCAGCCGGTGCCGCAGGTGCTGCAGGCATTTGGCCGGCGCTAGGACCCCAGATGAGTTCCCCAGCCCTCGGCATTCTCGAAACGCGCGGCATGGCCGCCCTGGTGGGGGCCGCCGACGTGATGGTCAAGGCCGCCCAGGTCGAGATCTGCGGCCGGCACGGGGTGGGCTCGGCCTGGGTCACGGTCCTGGTCGAAGGGGAGGTGGCGGCCGTGGAGGCCGCCCTGCGCGCCGGCCAGGAAGAAGCCGCCAAGTACGGGGAATTGATCAGCGCCGAGGTGATCGCCCGGCCCGAGGGCCTGGAGGGCATGCCCCACCGCACTGGCTCCCAGGACCGCCCGGTGGGAAACCAGGCCCTGGGGCTGTTGGAGACCCGGGGCCTGACCCCGCTGATCGGGGGGGCCGACGCCATGGCCAAGGCCGCGGCCGTCAGCATCGAGGGCTGGGCCGCCATCGGCGGGGCCCTGGTGCACGTGATCGCGCGCGGCGACGTGGCCGCGGTGCAGACCGCTCTGGAGGCGGGCCGCCTGGCCGCTGCCCAGTGCGGAGACGTCATCGCCACCCTGCTCATCCCCCAGCCGGCATCTGGCCTGGGCCGGATGTTGCCCCCGCCCCCGGCGGGCGAGGCCCGGTCCAGCGGGGCCCTGGGCGTGATAGAGACCACCGGGTACGTGGCCATGGTGGGGGCCGGCGACGCCGCGGTCAAATCCGGCGAGGTGGAGATCAGCCGCATCAATATCGGCACCGGTGGCCGGGTGGCCCTGCTCTTCAAAGGCAATATCGACGACGTGCAGGCCGCGGTGGACGCCGGCACTGCCGCCGCCCGCCAGGTGGGCGAACTCAATGCCGCCCGGCTGGTCTCGCGCCCCGCCCCCGAAGTGATGGCCTGCTTCGCCGCCCCTGGCCCAAGCGTGGAACGCCCCAGCGCTGGCCGGGCCCTGGGCCTGATCGAGACCCGCAGCAGCATCGCCCTGGCCAAGGCCATGGACCTGATGCTCAAGGCCGCCAATGTCGAATACGAAGGCAGCTACAAGGTGGGCTACTTTCTGACCGCCAGCGCCATCCGCGGGGACGTGGCCGCGGTACAGGCCGCCCTCGATGCCGGGGCCGTGGAAGCGGCCAAATACGGCGAGCTGGTGGCCATCCACCTGATTCCCCATCCCTACACCCAACTGACGGAACGCCTGGTTCACTGAAGAGGATAGCAGATGGTCCGCCTAGACGATCCCGTGATCACCGCCCAGGTGCTGGAAGCCCGGCTGGGCAACGACAAGGCCCTCGAACTCTGCCCCCACTCCAAACTCACCCCCTCGGCCCTCGACTACCTGCGCGCCCACGGGGTAGAGGTGCAGCGCCGCGCCGCCTCCGAGACGGCCATCGCCCCGGCCCCGGCATCCGTGCTGCCACCCCGGAAGGCGTCCACCTCGGGCAAGCGGGAATTCAAGGGCATCCTCTGCCCCAACATCGTCATCCTCAACGAAAAGGACCAGATCAACTACCCGGAGATGGAGCGCTACATCGAATGGCTGATCCAGGCCGGCATCCACGGGCTCTATCCCAACGGCAGCACCGGGGAGTTCGTGCGCCTCTCCTGGCAGGAGCGCCAGGACGTGGTCAAGCTCATCTGCCAGGTGAACAAAGGCCGGGTGCCCATCCTGGCCGGGGCCAGCGAGGCCAACCTGCGCGACGTGCTGCAGATGGCCGAGTTCTACGCCTCCATCGGGGTGGACGCCATCTCCCTGGTGCCGCCCTATTACTACAAGATGTCGAACACCAGCCTCTTCGAGTACTTCGCCGAGATCGCCCGCCAGTCGCCCCTGGACATCCTGCTCTACAATATCCCCCAGTTCACCCAGGAATTGCCCCTGGACCTGATGGAAAGGTTATTGCCTTACGAGCACATCATGGGCACCAAGGACTCCAGCCGCGACCTGCCCCGGCTGATCAACACCATGCACCGGCTGCGGGCGCAGCGGCCCGATTACGTGGTGCTGGTGGGTTGCGAGGAGATCCTCTTTCCCTCGGTGATGATGGGGGCCAGCGGCGGCACCATCGCCACCTCCGGGATCATCCCCGAGGTGATCGTGGAGATCTACAACAAGGCCCTGGCCGGCCAGGTGGAACAGGCCCGCATCCTGCAATACCGCATCCTCGACCTGATCAACCTCATGCTTCTGGGCGTCAACTTCCCGGAAGGGTTCAAGACCGGGGTGGCGGTGCGCGGCTTCGAGGTGGGCCCGCCCCGCCAGTTGATGAGCGCCGAGGAGCAGCAGTACCTGCTCAAACTCGAAGCCCAGATCAGCTGCGTGCTGGGCGACATGGGCTATTCGGTCAAGGCCCCCCGCGCCTGTCCGGTGACCCACCTGCCGCCCATCGTGGGCCGCTGAGGCCATGGCCGCCCCGCAGGTGCTGGTCGCCGGCGCCGGGGTGGTCGGCCTGTCAACGGCCTACTACCTGAGCGGGCGCGGCTTCAGTGTCCAAATCCTCGACCCCGGCCCCTTTCCCTCTCCCACCACCTGTGCCTCCCTGGGGGTGCTCACCCATTTCAACGGGGGGGACGATCCCTATTCCCAACTCTACCGCCAGGGCCACGCCCTGCACGCCGAACTAGCCGCCCGCCTGCGCGACCAGACCGGCATCGACGTGGGCTGGCGTCCCTTGGGAGGGGTGGACCTGGCCTGTAGCGAGACCGAAATCGCCGAGGCCCGCCAGCTTTTGGCCTTCAACCTGGAGCGCGGTTGTCCGGCCGAGTGGGTGGAAGGGGAAGACCTGCGCCAATTGGAGCGCAGCCTCTCCGCCCGGGTCCTGGCCGGGGTCTACTTTCCCACCGACCAGCGCGTGGATCCCGAACTCCTTTCCCGTGCCCTTTTGCAGGCGGCCCAAGAGCAGGGGGCCCGCCTCAGCCTGGGCGAAGGGGTCGAGGAATTCGCCCAGCAAGGCCAGGGTGTCCGGGTGCGCACCCGCGCCGGCGAGCACCGCGCCGATTTCCTGGTGCTGGCCATTGGCGCCTGGACCGGCGAACTGGCCCAGCACCAGGGCCTGAGCCTGCCGGTGCGGCCGGTGCGCGGCCAGCACTGCCGCTTCACCGGGGGAACCGAGCTGCGCCATGTGCTGCGCCACCAGGGCATCCACCTGGTGCCTGCCGGGGAGGAGATCCTCGCCGGGGCCACAGTGGAGGAGACCGGCTTCGATACCCAGACCACCCCCCAGGCCGCCGAGCATTTTATCCACCTGTTCAGCCAGGTGCTGGACCTGCCGGCCCGCCTTTTGGGGCAGCGCGCCGGGCTGCGGCCCAAGCCCAAGGGCGGCCGGCCCCACCTGGGGCCTCTCCAGGCCCAGCCCAGGGTTTTTGTCGCTGCCGGCCACTACAAGAACGGCGTCCTGCTGGGACCCCTCACCGGCCAGCTGCTGGCCGACTGGATAGCGACGGGCCGGCCCCCCTTCGATCTGCAGCGCTTCGCCCCAGAAAGGTGAAGTGTCGTCGGGGAGCGACCCACTTCGACTTTTCCCAAGGCGCGTCCCGCTGCACCCCAACGTATGGGGTGTGGCGTCGCCCGAACGGGACGTCCCTACGGCCCGGCCCCCGCAACACCATTTATATGGTGTTGCGTCCCCTCGCTCGCTCTGGCTCCGCTACCCCGCCGCCCTGCCACGCGGACTTCCCACCCCGGCCACTCCCCGGGAAAGGCCTCCAGGGTCATCTCCCCGCCGCACTATCGAACCGCTGGTCTTTTTCGACAGGAGATGACATGTGATCGCGCAACTGATCGATTTGTTCCTGCACCTCGACGTCCACCTGTACGAGTTGGTCAGCGCCTATGGTCCCTGGGTCTATCTCATCCTCTTTCTGGTGGTCTTTGCCGAGACCGGGCTGGTGGTGACGCCTTTCCTGCCCGGCGACTCGCTGCTCTTCGCCACCGGGGCCATCGCCTCCACCGGGGCGCTCAACCCCCAGTGGATCATTGGCCTGCTGGTGCTGGCCGCGGTGCTGGGGGACGCGGCCAATTACTGGATAGGCCACTACGTGGGCCCCAAGGTCTTCACCAGGCAGAAGTCCTGGTTCTTCAACCCCGAGCACCTGCACCGCACCCACGCCTTCTACGAGAAACACGGCGGCAAGACGATCATCATCGCCCGCTTTGTGCCCATCATCCGCACCTTCGCCCCCTTTGTGGCCGGCATCGGCGACATGGGTTACCGCCGCTTCTTCTCCTTCAACGTGGTCGGCGCGCTGTTATGGGTGCCGGGCCTGGTGTACGCCGGCTTCTTCTTCGGCAACCTGCCCGTGGTCAAGAAAAACTTCAGCCTGGTGATCTTCGCCATCATCGGCATCTCGCTGCTGCCGATGGTGGTGGGGTACCTTCGCCAGCGGCGAGGAAAGTGAGCCTATGTCTCCCGACCATCACAACTTCTTCGACACCTTCGGATTTCTGGTTTTTCGCCAGCACTTCACCCCCGCCGAGATGGCCCAGATCAGCCGCCAGTTCGACGAGCTGATGCGCGAGGCCCGCCACGGCGCACCGCACGAGGGCGTCGAGCGCCAGATGGTGCTCCAGTATGTCGAGCGGCGGCCGGCGCTGCTGGCCCTGCTGGAGGACGACCGGGTCTACGGGGTGCTCGAAGAGCTGCTGGGGCCGGGTTTCGTGTACTGGCCCTCCGATGCCAACTACTACGTCGGCAACACCGAGTGGCACCCCGACCGCCACGTCGTCCTGCCCGGCCACCAACTGGTCAAGGTCGCCTTCTACCTCGATCCGGTCCGGGAGGATTCCGGCTGTTTGCGCGTGATCCCCGGCTCCCACCGCGAGCCCTTGTGGACCTCCGTTTTTGAACTCTTCCACCGCGTCCAAAGGCCGCCGGTCTATCCCTTTGGCCTGGCGGGCGACCAGATGCCCTCCTACCCGTTGGTATCAGAGCCTGGCGACATGGTCGTCTTCAACCAGCGTCTCTGGCACGCCTCCTACGGCGGCAGCCGCCACCGGCGGATGTGCACCCTCAACTTCTCCACCCGGCCCACCGAGGAAGTGCACTTCGACGAACTCAGGCGCAACCACGAGTCCGTGCTCGAATGGATGCGGACCAAAAACCCTTTCGGCCCCGCCGACAGGGTCTACGATCCGGCCTTCCTGGCCGGCGGTGGCCCGCGCCGCCAGTCGATGCTGCGCCCGCTCAAAGAGCTGGGGTTCCGGTAGGGGGGTGTTCTCACAACCCCTGCACCACCCAACATGTGAGCCGATCACCAACCCCCCGCCTTTACCTGCCCCCACGACAGGGCCCTGACCGCTGAGGGCGCTACCACCGCCCTCGGCAGGGGAGACCACGCTGGGAACCACTGATCGGATTGACCCACCTTGACCGGATCACTCCCATCCGCGTTCACCATCCAGATTTGGTAGGCGACGTTGCTCCCGCCTCTGTTCGACATGAAGACGATCTTGCTCCCATCCGGCGACCAGGAGGGGCCTTCGTTGTCGAGAGCCCCCAAATCAACCTTCTCGCTCACCCGCACCCGGTTCCCGCCGTCGAGGTCCATGACATCGACCACGACATGCCAGGCGGGGTTTGTCTCCTTTGAGGGCCACGTCGAAGGCGATTCTGCGTCCGTCGGGGGACCACGCAACCGAGCCGCAGTCATTGGTGGTCTCGTGGGTCAACTGCACCGGGTCGGTCCCATCCGCGTTCATGGCAAAGATATTGAAGATCTTGCCCCCGGCCCGATTAGACCTGAAGGCGATCTGGTGGCCATCGGGCGACCAGGCTGGGAACTGGTCAATGCTGTTGGCCGCCTCGGGTTGCTGCTCCATCAGGTCGACCGGATTGCTCCCGTCCGCATTCATGACATAGATATCGGTGAGGAGCTTGCCCATAGCTGTGAGCTTTATGGAGGTAAAAGCGATATGAGTGCCATCTGGTGACCAGGCCGGGTGTCTGACCTCGGCGGCTTCCTTCGGACCGATATTGGTCAGGTTCACCGGCACCCCACCCGCCACACCGACGGCGTAGATATTATTCCCTGACTGGTACGCCAGTCGGGTGCCATCCGGCGACCAGGCGATAGGAAACAGGGGCCAAACACCATCACCGCCACCCAGATCGAATTTGGCTTGAGCCAACGCGACCTTGTTCTCCCCGTCCAGGTCCATGACACAGATGCTGCCAAACTGCATGCCAGAATTGGGGTTCGCCACGAGTGACACGTACGCGATCCTGCCCCCTGGCAACTGGGCCTGGCTCGGACTGGTCAGGACGGCAACTGCAAAGGCGGCGCACAGCAGTATCTTCTGGATCATGGCTCTCCCTCCTGGGGTGAGATGTGAAAACGTCGGTGAAGAATAGGGGACCTGGGCCCGCCCCCAGATCCCCTCCATGCGGAATTAGGTGGCCAGCCCGCGCCTCTCCAACAGCATCTGCAGATAGATTGACCCGCCCCGCAACTCCAACTGCTCCGCCGGCCAGGATGCCGGCGCGGGGGGACAGGGATCGGTGAGTAAATGGGTGCAGGTGCGGGTCTACACCTGCACCACCCCCTAGGAGGGACCGCCCCATACCACCCCGTTATTTTTGCGCATCCTTGACCTGGCCCCAGGTAGAGGGCGCGACTGCGGTTGGCTCCTCGACCACGGTCAGGGTGTACTCGTAGACGATGAAGCCATCGACCGGATCACCCACCTGCTCTGGGACCCATACGTAATGGCCTTCGAACGCGGGCCACGGGTCCTGGATATACCCGCAGTCCGTGCCGCAGGCGGCTTCCTGTGCATAAGGCTCCACCCAGAAAAACGGGTCTACCAGCTTGAACCTCTCCACGTAGGTGTGGATGCCCGGCTTGGTGAAGCGCGGGAAAACATTGTATAGCCCGACATCGTGGCCCGGAGCAACCAGGTCCTTGACGAACAGGAGGTACGAGGAGTCAATGGGGATGGCGGTGCCGTCGACCTCCACCGAAACCAGGTTCATGGCGGCGGTCATGGCCATCAGATCGACGGTACCGGCAGGAAGGGCATTACCCAACAAGCCAATGAGGTATCTGCCGACGGGCACCGTGGCCGTGAACTTCTGGTCCCTGAACATCTGGAGGGCTTTGTACTTCACCCCGTCCTTCTCCAGGGTTTGGTCACCGAGATCGATCCAGATGGTGGCTAAGTTCTCACCCGTTGGGGTGATGGGCAGCCCCTCCAGGAGTTCACCCGGGGGCATCTGGGTCTTGTCCGGCCACAACTCCCAGTCCGCGGCGCGGGCGCTGCCCACGGCCAGCAAAACCCCACAGGCTGCCAGCACTGCCAACTTCAAGCTCTTCATGCTCGTCTCCTCCTGTAAACTGTCCACGGTGGACAGACTAGTTGGGGAATAGGCCCGGCTCTCGGACCAACCCCCGGCGCTGCAACAAGGTCTTCACGAAGAGCGATCCTCCGCGCAGCAGCGCGCCTTGGTGGTGCCAGCGCTCCAGCAGCTCGAGCCCCTCCTCGTCGATGAATTGCACCCCGTCCAGGTCCAGCCTGAGGCTGGTCTGCCCGAGCCAGGGCCGCCCCTCCTGTTCCAGCAGGGCCACCTCCTGACCGGCGATAGCTCCCTCGACCTTCAACACCACTTCTGCTGGGCCAGACGACACCAGGGTGATCCGCAGCATAGTTGCTCACCCTCCCCGATGGAACAATCCATCGCAAGCTCCGTACCAAAGCGACAGCCACCTGAGTTATTTCGTCTCAGGTGGCTGTTTATGGCAGGGTTATGAGATCTTCAGTTCAGAACGGGGTGCTCAACCTCCATCCCTCCAGGGACGGTATACCGTCCCTGCTCCTGGTTGGATCAACGATTATCCCTGTGTTCTCAAAAGGATTATCAGGAAAAATCCCCCAGGGACGGCTCGCCGTCCCGGACGCGAGGACAGCGCTAGCGCCGGGCTATACCCAGTTTCTCCATGTGGTCCCGCAGGGTGGAGGCCGGTACACCCAGCAGGGCCGCCGCGCCTTTGGGCCCTTTGATCACCCACCCGGTCTTCTCCAGCACCTCCTGGATATGGCGCCGCTCGACCTCCTCCAGCGGCAGGATTTCCTCTGTCGAGGACTGCCCAGTCGTCCCCAGAGCCAGGTCTTCGCGGCGGATCACCTCACCCGGGCATACCACCACGGCTCGCTGCACTGCATGCTCCAGTTCGCGCACATTGCCCGGCCAGCCATAGGCCTGGAGTAGGTCCAGAGTCTCTGGGGCAAAGCGCTCGATCTTCTTGTCCAGGTGGGCCGCCATGCGCGCGGCAAAGTAGGTGGCCAGTTCGGCGATATCCTCCCGCCGCTGCCGCAGGGGCGGCAACTCCACCTGGAACTCGTGCAGCCGGAAGTAGAGGTCCGGCCGGAAGGTGCCGGCCGGCACCATGCCCCACAGATCCCGGTTGGTCGCCGCGATCACCCGCGCATCCACTGACCGGGTCTGGGTCCCCCCCACCCGGGTGTAGGTTTTCTCCTCTAGCAACTGCAAAAGCTTGGCCTGCGCTTCGAGGGACAGATCCCCGATCTCGTCGAGGAACAGGGTGCCCCCTTCGGCCAGCTCCACCTTGCCTAGCTTGCGGGCCACGGCCCCGGTGAAGGTGACGAAGCGCGAGCCCTCGTACCGGTTCACCCCGCCCCCGTAGGTCGCGAACCACAGGTGCCCCTCCCGGTCCTCCAGCATGGAGAGCACCTGCCCCCTGGCCAGACCCTCCGCCGCAGTCAGGGCGGTGAACCCTTTCCCGTCCCACCAACACACTCCCTCGGAGGTGCCGACCCACAGCCGCCCCTGGCGATCCTCCAGCAGGGAATGCACCCCAGTGGCCATCGGCCCGTCTGCGCCCGCACCGGCGACAAAGCCTTCGCCCGCGCGGCAGCTCAACCCGCCCTCGGTGCCGACCCACAGCCGCCCCTGCCGGTCCTCCAGCAGCGCTTCCACCCGGTTGTCCATCAGCCCATCCGCGGTGGTGCGGTTCACCAGGCGCGGGCCGTCGAAGCAACTCAGGCCCCCCCTGGTGCCGATCCACAGCCGCCCCTGCTGGTCCTCCAGCAGCGCGCACACCCGGTTGTCTCCCAACCCGTCCGCGGTGGTGTAGCTGGTCCACTGCGATCCATCGAGGCAGCTCAGGCCGCCCTCGGTGCCGACCCACAACCGCCCCTGCCGGTCCTCCAACTGGCAGATCACCCCGTCGTCCACCAGGCCGTCCGCGCTGGTCAGCGCCGTGGCTTGCTCCCCGTCGTACCGCCAGATCCCCTCCCAACTGGCCAGCCACAGATCCCCCTGTTGGTCCTGCCGGAGGTGGAGGAGGGCAGAGACCGGCAGACCATCCTGGAACTCGAAGCGCTGCCACAGCCCCTGCCGGTACCCGGGCCCCACCTCCACGGTCCGGCCTGGACCGGCCGGCGCCCGGTACAGGTCAAAGGAATAGCGCAGCCGCCCATCCGGCTCAGCATTCCCGAACACCCTGCCCAACTCCTGCCGCATCGCCTGCCAGACCGGGTCCCGGCGCAGGACCCGGGCCTTGACCTCCACCGCGTCCGGCTGCTCCATCTCAAAGAGCCGGCTAAAGACCCCCTCGGCAGTGGCCCGCCCGGGCTCGGCAGCTTCCTCGATGTCGTGCTTTCTCAGCAGCGGCACAAGAAGTTTTTCGTAGTCCTCCTCAAAGTCCACCAGCTTTTGGGCCGGCACCCAGAAGGACAAACGCGCCAGGGCCCTCATCCTGCCCATCGACATTCCCCCTTAGAGCGAGTGTTCGGTGCGCCCGATCACGTGCTGCTGCAGTGCCGGATCGAGGCTGACGAACACCGTGGAGAACCCCCACACGCGCACCAGGAGGGCGCGGTACTGCGGGTCCGTCGGGTTGTCCCGCGCCGCCAGCAGGGTCTCCCGGTCGATGACATTCACCTGCAGGGTCGTCGTGCAGGGCAGCTTCAGGAAGGTGTCGACAAAGGAGACGAACTTCTGCCAGCCCTCCTCGCCCTTCAGGGCCGAAGGGTGGAAGGCCAGGTC
>JACPJE010000100.1 GCA_016187725.1 Candidatus Latescibacterota bacterium | reverse complement strand
ACGGCCGCATGCTGGCCCCGGCCACTGTCAACGGCATCCAGACCCTGCGCTGGCAGCACGGCGGCCACGACCACCAGTTGCCCGCCCTCTTTCACGCCGCCTGGCAGGCCCCCGACGGCCGCTTCGGCCTGGTGCTGGCCACCTGGACCACCCAGGAACAGCAAGTGCAGCTTGCCGAACCCCGCCTCGGCAAATCCCCGACCCTGCACCTGTCGGCACAAAAACTGGAAGTCCAAAAGCCCGCAACCGCCGGCGGGAAGATAGCCCTACGCCTACCGCCCCTCAGCTGTGCCCTGCTGGAAACATCGGAGGCGGGTTGAGACTGCGGCGGGGAGATGACCCCGGAGGTTTTTCCCGGGGAAAGGCCGGGAAGGGAAGTCCGCGTGGTTGGGCGGTGGGGTAGCGGAGCGAAGCGCGCGAGGGGGCAGGACGCGCCTTGGGAAAAACCGGAGTGGGTCACTCCCCGACGCAAATTCAGGATTACTGCGACTAGAGGAGACATACTGCGATGAACCCCCAGACTTCCGACGTCACCGATTTCCTCCACTTGCCCCTCGCCGAAATGGAGGCCCGGCTCGCCCATTTCGAGGCCCAGGTCAACGCGGCCCAGCGCGCCGCCCCGCCCAGCAAGACCTGGGTCAGGCAGGCGCTCAGACGCCGGGGAACCGGCCGCTGCCCGGTGCGGCTCAAGCGCCTCTCCCTCGACGTGGCCCTGCGCCACGGCCAGGCCCTGGCCGACCTCTTCTGCCAGTACCCCGACGACGTGGTGGCCCTGATCCCCTACGACTTCGCCATCGGGTACCAGCCGCGCCAGCCCCGCCTCAACCCGGTCGAGATCATGACCCGCCAAGGCGAATGGGTGGACGAATGGGGGACGCGCTGGGGACACGCCTTTGGCGGGGTGGGCGCCACCCCGGTGGACCATCCGCTCAAGAACTGGGACCAGCTCGACCAGTACCTCGAACAATTCCCCGACCCCCTGGCCCCTGGCCGGCTCGACGCCATCCTGCCCCTCTTCGAGCTGCACCGGGCCGACCGCTACTGCATCGGCGTCATCCACCTGGTGCTCTTCGAGCGCCTGCACTGCCTGCGCAGCATGGAGGACCTCTTCGCCGATTTCTACACCAGCGAAGAACCCCTGCGCCGCCTGCTCGACGCCCTGGCTGCCTATGCCCTGAAACTGATCCGCCGCTGGGGAGAACTGGGCGCCGATGCCGTCTTCCTCACCGACGACTGGGGCTCGCAGACCGGGCTGATGATCTCGCCGGAGATGTGGCGCGACTTCTTCAAGCACCACTACCGGGCCCTCTTCGCCCAGGCCCACCGCTGCGGCATGGAGGTGATCTTCCACAGTTGCGGCCAGGTCACCGACATCGTCGATGACCTGATCGAGCTGGGCCTGGACGTGCTCGACCCAGTGCAGCCGGGGGCCATGGACCTGGAGGAGGTGGCCCGGCGCTTCGGGGGAAGGGTCTCCTTCAGCGGCGCCGTGGACCTGCAGCGCCTCTTCCTCTCCACCCCGTCCCAGATCGAGGATGAGGTGCGCCGCACCCTCGACACCCTGGGCCGGAAATTCGGCAACGGACTCCTGGCCGGCCCGGCCAATGTGCTCACCCCCGAGGTGCCCATCGAGAACCTGCAGGCCCTCTTTTCCGCCTGTCACGAGGACTGAGCCGTGCCCACCCTCTTCCCCCTCGACCTGCCCGCGCGCGAATGGCGCTCCTTTGCCGCCTCCGGTTTTTCCGCGCCGGCCTGTGGCATCCTCTACCGCAGCGCCGACCAGGTGTTCAACGGCATGCCCCTGGGCAATATCGACACCGGCTGCCTGGACCAGGAGGCCAGCGGCCTCCTGGGGTACTGCTCCCTCTTCAATACCTTTGCGCCCCGCCGCGGCCCGCTCAACACCCCGCTCTTGGGAGTGAGTGCCGAGGGCCGCACCTGGGTGCTGGCCCAGGACCAGCCCAAGGAAGGGGTGGGGGAATACCAGTACCAGCCCGGTGGCACCTACCGCCGCTGGAGCGGCGAGGGCTGGGCCTCCTTTGCCGAGCCGCTCAAACCTGGAGTCAGCCGGCTCAACCTAGAAGGGGTGCGCATGGTCTCCCAGATCCACTACTGGGGCCACTACCCGGTGGCGGACGTGGAGTTCGAACTCGACGGCCCCCTCCAGGTGGGTCTGCGCGCCTGGACCGCCTTCCTGCCCGGCGATCTGCGCGCCTCCCTGATGCCGGGCATGGTCTTCGAGGTCCATCTGCACAACACCGCCCGCTACCCGCTGCCCCTCACCCTGGCCTGCTCCTTTCCCGGCCCCGACCCCCAGGAGGCCGGCAGCGCCCGTTTCGCGCGCCGGCAGGTCAAGGGCGAGGGCTTCGAGGGGGTGGAGGTGAACGCGCCCCTGGTTTCTTATACTCTGGGCGCCCTGGGTGGGGTGCCCCTGCGCCTGGGCGGGGAGTTGGGGGCCGAGGGCCAACACTGGGCGCGCATCGCCCGCTCCCTGCCCGCCTCCGGGCCGCAAGTGCCCGGTGCCTCGGCAGCGGTGGACTGCACCGTGGAGCCGGGGGAGGAACAGGTGGTGCGCCTGGTCCTGTGCTGGTGCGCCCCCACCTGGAACGCCGGAGGGTACAACTGGGCCGGGGCAGCGCACACCTACACCCACATGTATGCCAGCCACTATCCAGACCCGGTGGCCACTGCCCGGCTGCTGGCGCGCGAACACCAGGCCCTGCTGCGCCGTGTCCTGGCCTGGCAGCAGGTGGTGTACGGCGAGGAGCGCCTGCCCCTGTGGCTGCGCGACAGCCTGGTCAACATCCTCCACCTGCTGGCCGAGGACAGCCTGTGGGCGCAAAAGGGGCCTGCCCTGCCGGCCTGGGTGCGCGAGGAGGACGGGCTCTTCGGGATGAACGAGTGCCCGCGGGGCTGCCCGCAGACCGAGTGCCTGCCCAACACCTTCTACGGCAACCAGCCCCTGGTCTACTTCTTCCCGGAGCTGGCCCTCTCCACCCTGCGCGGGTACAAAGGGTACCAGTTCGCCGACGGGGCGCCCACCTGGTCCTTTGGCGGCTGCACCACCAACACCCCGCCGGCCAGCTTTTCCACCCCGGCCCGGGGCTACCAGTTCGCCACCAACGGCATCTCCCTGGTGGCGATGATCGACCGCTTTCTGCTCTGCCACGCCACCCCTGAACTGCTCGCCGAGTTCTACCCAGTGGTGGAGCGCTGCACCCGCTGGACCCTGGGCCTGTGCGCTGAACCCGCGTACACCGAGGGCGAGCGGATCATCGCCATGCCCGACCCACAGCGGGAGAATCCGCCGCGCGAGTGGTTCGAGGCCGACTATCCCGGCTGGTTCGGCCTAGCCGCCCACACTGGCGATCTGCACCTGGCCCAGTTGGCCTTGACCGCTCGCCTGGCCGCCGCCGCCGGGGACGAGGCCTTTGCCCGCCAGTGCCGATCCTGGCTGGAGGCCGGCGCCAACGCCATGGAAAAACGCCTGTGGCAGGGCACCCACTACCTCAATTGCTTCGATCCCAAGACCGGCCGGCAGTCGGACTTGGTCTTCAGCTTTCAGCTCGATGGCGAGTGTATCCTGCGCCACCACGGCCTGCCCCTGGCCCTGTCCGCCGGGCGGGTGCAGACCACCCTGGAGACCATCCGCCGCTGTTGCGTGCCCCTCTCCCGTTGCGGAGTGGTCAACTACGCCAAACCCGATGGCTCGCCCCGGGACCCGGCTCGGGCCGGTACCTGGGATTACGGCGCGTACGGGTCCTTCCCGGCCCAGGTCAACATGCTGGCCCTGCTCTGCATCTATGAGGGCAAGAAAGAGTTGGGGCTGGAACTGGCCCACCGGACCTGGCACAACCTCATCTGTCTCCAGGGCTGCGCCTGGGAGCAGCCCAACCGCACCCGGGGCGAGGCCGACACCGGCGAACCCGACCGGGCCAAGGGCTGGACCGATTATTTCCAGTCCATGAACTTATGGTCCCTGCCCGCGGCCCTGGCCCACCAGGACTTCGCCGGCCCCACCCGCCCCGGCGGCCTGGTGCACCGGATCATCGCCGCCGCGCAGGGTTGAGCGAGGCTTCCCTCCCTGTATAATCTCGCCCACACCGTATAACCTGCTGCACACCTCCCTGTTGTGTTTCTAAGTCTCGCGCTGCCGCCTACTCAGGCCTTGGCGCTCCCTGGATGGCGCGAAAACTGTATATCCACGACAACACCTTTGCCCTCTGTATACCAGGGATAACACCGGGGGGTGGAAGAAGAATAACTCACTGTTTAATTGTTCTTTAAGATACCTGCCAGCAGCGGCCAGGGCCGCGGGCACAGCCCTTGCTCATCTCCACTGCGCGCCTTCATTCAACCTATCAGAGGAGAGATGCCATGCGAACCTTCGCTGCAGTGGGCCTGGTGCTCCTGCTGGCCACCGCTGGCCTGCAGGCTTCGGATCACCGGGACGCGCCCCTGGCCAAAGCCAATGCGGCTGCGGATATCAACGACCTGTACGCCTTTGTCAAAGGCCCGAGCCTGATCGTCGCGGTCACTGTCAACCCCTTCCTGGCATCCGAAGCGCGGCTCTTCGACCCGAACGTGCGCTACAAGATCCATGTCGATACCGACGGCAATGCCCTGGCTGATATGAACCTGGAGCTGCGCTTCAACCGCTCCGGCAGGGTCAGCACCACGGGCAACCTCAAGCCCCTGGTCACCGACCTCTTCACTGGCCGGCGCGAGGACCCCTTCTTCTTCGATCTGGATCTGCTCAGCCAGGGCCCCATCGGCCAGGACACCTTTGCCGGGGCCGACGTGGCTGCCATCGTCGTGGAGTTGAACCTCAAGAGACTCACCCGCAGAGGGGCCAACCTGGGCATCTGGGCCACTACCCACAAACAGGGGGTGGGCACCGTGGACCGCAAAGGCCGGCCAGCGATCAACACCCTCTTCATCGCCGCGGAGATGAAGGATGCCTTTAACAAGGCGCAACCCGTCCAGGACAAGGGCAAATACGGCCAGTTCATCCCCCTGGACATCCTCACTCCAGACCTCCTCACCATCGACACCTCCAAACCGACGCTCTATCCCAACGGCAGGGGGCTGACCGACGATGTGATCGACATTTCCCTTGGACTCTTGGGAGGGGGGACCGACGACGTAGATGGCAACGATGCGGAGTACCTCACCGCCTTCCCCTATCTGGCGCCTCCGCACACGGCAGCCGCCAAGCCAGCCGCCGCTGCCCTCCCCGCGGGCTTGGCCCTGGAGCCGGCCTATCCCAATCCCTTCAACCCCAGCACCCAGATCCCCTATAACCTGCCCGCAGCCGGGACCGTGAGCCTCAAGATCTACGACCTGCTCGGCCAGGAAGTGCGCACCCTGGTGGACGGGGCTCAGGCGCCCGGCCACTACCTGGTCACCTGGGACGGCACCGATCATGCCGGCCATCAGGTGGCCTCCGGGATCTATCTCTACCGCCTCCACATGCGCAGTACTGCAGAAAGCGTGCCCTTTACCCTGACGCGCCAGTTGACCCTGCTGCGCTGAGAGAGGTAGCCGGGGACCGGAGGCCCGCCCAGCCTCCGATCCCCACACCGCAAACAAGGTGAACGATGAATATCCATCTTCTCCTCTGCGCCGCTCTTGTCTTCCTGTACCGCGGGTCCGCCCAGGGCCATATTCCCGACCTCGGCCAGGACCTCGAAACCGCCAGCCAGCAGGTGCGGACCTGCGAACTTCAGGTGTTGCGCGACGCCGGCAATCCGGCAGCCCGCGCCCGCCTCATTATCGCCTATCTCACCAGAGCGCGCCTGGCTGGCGACTGGTCAGACGTGGACCAGGCCGAGGCCGTGCTGGCCAGGGCCAGGGCCCTGGCGCCGGAACACCCGGAACTGCTGTGGGCCGAGAGCAATCTCTGCGCATACCAGCACCACTTCCGCGCTGCCTGGCTGGCTGCCAAAAAACTCATCCGCGCCTGCCCCGTGGACCCGCGCGGCCACTGCGCGGCCGGGGATGCCCTACTCGAATTGGGGGATATAGGGGGCGCGGCGGCCCACTATGCGCGCCTGATGCAGCTGAGCCGGGACTTCGACACCCTGGTGCGCCAGGCCCATCTCTTGCAGGCCCAGGGCCATCTGGATGAGGCGGTGTCCACCCTCCAGCAGGCCATCGCCGCAGCGGATGATCCAGGGCGACGCAACTGGGCCAGGGTGGTGCTGGCCTCCTGCGAAACAGCCCGCGGCCAGCTCACCCTGGCCGAGACCATCCTCAGGGAGGTGCTCCAGGAACGCCACAATGACGATTTCGCCCTCAAGCAACTGGGGCAGGTCTTGGTCGCAAACGGGGAGGATGAAGGAGCTGCCGACCTGTATGCCAGGGCCTTCAGCATCCGGCCAGACCCTGTCTGCGCTGAAGCCTGGGCCGCGGTGGAGCGCCGGCTGGGCCACCACACCCTGGCCGATACCCTGGATCAGGTGGCAGAACAGGCCTTGCGCGCTTATGTGGCCAGCGGTAGGGTGGCGTACCTGAGAGAACTGGCCACCTTTTACCTGCGGCGGGATAAACACCCGGAGGAGGCCCTGCGCCTGGCCTTCCAGGATCTGGATGTGCGCCGCGATACCAGAGGTCTGGAAGTCCTGGCCTGGGCGTACGAGCAAAACCGCCAGCACCTCCAGGCCTGGGAGACGATTCAGCAGGCCCTGGTCCGTCCGGATGCAGATGCCCAGACCTGGTGCCGTGCGGGCCAGATCGCGCGGGAGATGGGCGAGGAGGAAACCGCCAGGAGGTACTGGGCCAAGGCCTTTCAGCTCAACCCCAACCAGCCAGAGGTGCATCAGCTCAGGGCTCTGCTGCCCGGCACCTGAGCTGTTCAGCCTGAGCTGTTCAGGATGAGGGAAGGAAATCCCCCCGCTTGATCTGGTAGCGTTCCAATTTGTTGTACAGGGTGCGGCGGTTGATCCCGGCCAGACAGGCTGCCTGGCTGATATTGCCCCTGGTGCGGGTCAAAAGGCGGCGCAGGTACTCTCGCTCGGCCTGCTCCAGGGCGATCCTGCACACCTCTTTCAACGCCATCTCCTCCGCTGCATCGGACAGCGAGCCGCCGGCCGCGGCGCGGTCCTGCCCGGCGGTGGGGAGATGTACCTGGGCCAGGCACTGGGTTTGCTCCAGCAGTACCGCCCTGGCGATGGTGTTCTCCAGCTCCCGCACATTGCCGGGCCAGGTATGGGCCATCAGGGCCGAGAGCACCGGTGGGGCGATGGAGCTGATCTGTTTGCCGGTCTTGGCACAGGCCTTGCGCAGAAAATGCGCGGCCAGCAGCGGGATATCCTCCTGGCGTTCCCGCAGCGGCAGCAGGTGCACCTGCACTGCATTGAGGCGGAAGTAGAGATCGCGGCGGAACCGCCCCTGGCGCTCCAGTTCCTCCAGCGACTGGTTAGTGGCCGAGAGGATACGCGCGTCCACCTCGATCTCCTTTTCCCCTCCCACGCGGGTGAAGCGCCGGCTCTCCACCGCCCGCAGCAGTTTGGCCTGCAGGGCATAGGGGATCTCGGCCACTTCGTCGAGGAACAAGGTGCCGCCGTGAGCCAGTTCCAGCTTGCCTATGCGCCTCCGGTCCGCCCCGGTAAAGGCACTGCGCTCATGGCCGAACAACTCGCTTTCAAAGAGCTGCTCGGGAATGGCGGCGCAGTTGACGGCCACAAAGGGTTGGTCCCGGCGCGCGCTCTGCTGGTGGATGCGCTGAGCCGCCAGCTCCTTGCCAGTGCCGGTCTCTCCCCACAACAGGACACTGATATCGCTGTCGGCCACTGAATCTATCAGGCTGAAGACCTGGCGCATGGCCGGACTGCGCCCCAGGAACTGATCTGAGGCTCGGTACCCCTCCAACTCTGTCCTCAGGCGCTCGAAGGCCTGGGTCTGTCGGTGCATCTGGGTGATCTCTGCGATCTGCTGGGCCAGAGCCTCCAGGGCCATCACGTCTCCCTGATCAAAGGCATCGACCTCGTCGCTTTCCACGTTCAGCACCCCCTCGATCTTTTCCCCCATAAACAGGGGGAGACAAATCTCGGAACGGGTAGCCAGCCCGGGGATGGCCAGGTAGTGCGGCTCGCGGCTCACGTCGTTGGCCAGCAGCATCCGGCGATGGCGTACCACCCAGCCCATAATGCCCTGTTCCACCTCCTGATGGTCTCCCTTGGAGACCCGGCCGCGATAGGCGCCGGCATGGGCCGTCAGCACCAGGTGCCGGCCCGTCGAGTCCAACATGAAGCAGGACACGTTGTAGTAGCTCAGGCTTTCGCGGATGGACATCACCGCCGTGTCGAGGAAATCCTCCAGACTGCGCTGCCATATATCCTGCTGGCCCAGGCGTTTGATTAGATTCAACTGTAGGTCGCGCTTGCGCTCTTGCGGATAGGGAGGCTGGTCCCTCAGCCGGCGGATCAACTGCCTGGCCTGGTCGCGCCACTGCCGCACCTGGTCCGAACCTGCCTCAGTCTCTGCGGCGATGGCGCGCAGCAGTTCCCGAACCTCGGCGGACAGATCGCCTTTTTCCGTGCTCATGGCTCCCAGCGATGGAATTTGGTAAAAGCAGTGGATGGTGGGTAATATAACCTTTTTTCTCGACTTCTCCCTCCTCCGACCAGCGGCCTGGTGTACTGGATTATCGAGGCAGATACCTCTGACGGATAGCAGAAAGGACCGCAGATGAGCAAGGTCATGGTCACCGACCACGGCTTCCCCAACCTCGATCCCGAACGCCGAGTGCTGGAGCCGGCCGGCATCGCCCTGGAGGAAGTAAAGCCCATCTGCAAAACCGAGGACGATATCATCCGCACCTGCAAGGGCGCCCAGGCCCTGCTGGTGCAGTGGGCCCCGGTCAGCGCCCGGGTGCTGGACGCCCTGCCCGAGGTGCGCTGCATCGTGCGCTACGGGGTGGGGGTGGACAACTTCGACCTGCAGGCGGCCAAGGCCCGCGGGGTGATCGCCGCCAATGTGCCCGACTACTGCGTCGAGGAGGTCTCCAACCACGCCCTGGCCCTGATCCTCTCCCTGGCCCGGCGCATCCCCCAGGACCACGACCAATTGAAACGCGGCGGCTGGGGAGTCGGCCCCTTTCGCCCCATCCCGGCCTTCTCCGACCTGACGCTGGGGGTGGTGAGCCTGGGCCGCATCGCCCGCCAGGTGGTGGAGAAGGCCCGGGCCTTCGGCTTCAAGACCATCGCCTTCGACCCCCTGCTGCCCGATGCGGCCTTTGCCCAGTGCGGCGCCGAGCGCGTGGACTTCGACACCCTGCTGGCCCAGGCCGACGTCCTCTCCCTGCATTGCCCGCTCGTCCCCGAGACCCGGCACCTGATCCGGCGCGAGACCCTGGCGCGGATGAAGCGCGGCGCCATCCTGATCAATACCTCTCGCGGCCCCGTGGTCAAGGAGGCCGACCTGGTCGAAGCCCTGCGCTCTGGTCAGCTCAGCGGCGCCGGCCTCGATGTCTTCGAGGTGGAACCCCTGCCCACCGACAGTCCGCTGCGCAGCCTGCCCAACGCCGTGCTGAGCAGCCACGCCGCCTCGGTTTCGGAGCGGGCCGTGGAACTCTTGCAGACCAAAGCCGCCCAGGCCGCCCTCGACTTCATCCAGGGCCGGCGTCCCACCTCGGCACTCACCTGAGGAGGCCCAGCGTGTACCGCTTTCTGCTCGACAACGACGGCAGCAATTTCTTCTGCCACACCATGGGCGACTCGGTCGAGGCGTCCATCGCCGAGGCGGTGGCCGACTGCCCGCCCGAGGTGAGCACCTACCTGCTCTGCGCCACCGGGGCCGGCAAGTTCTACTACCCCACCCAGGTGGGCGAAGTAGTGGCCGAGGACTATGCCAAGGTGGGGCGCGAAGGCCGCCTGCTCGAACTCCACGCCCGCGGCCAGGACCCCTTTGGCCTCTTCCTGCAGGCCCTGCGCCGGGCCGGCAAGGAGACCTTCATCACCTATCGCATGAACGACGTGCACCACGCCGACCAGCCAGACCACCCGGCCATCCCCGCCTTCCGCAAGGCCCATCCCGAGTTGATCGTCGACCAGCCGGCCGTGCTGGCCGGCAAGGCCGACTGGATGTGTTACTGCATGGACTACACCCATACTGCGGTGCGCGAGTACATCCTGGCCACCCTTGAGGAATTGATCGGCCGGTACGAGATGGACGGACTGCAACTGGACTGGCTGCGTTTCCCCAGACACCTGTCGGGCACCCCCGAAGAGGTCTGGGAGAAACGCCACCTGCTCACCGAGTTCACGGCCCAGGTGCGGGCCCTGATCAAGCGCTCGGGCAAAGACATGCTGCTGGGGGCGCGGGTGCCCACCAGCCCGGAGGGCTGCCAGCGGGTGGGCCTGGACATCGCCGCCTGGACCGCCCGGGGCCTGGTCGATTTTTTGGTGGCCACCCCCTTCCTCACCACCGACTTTTCCATGCCCATCCGGCAACTGCGCGCGGCCCTGGGCCTCCACCCGGTCCCCCTGTACGCCGACCTCGAATTCGGACACAGCAACCAGGTCCACTGCCCCGAGTCCCTGCGAGCCGCGGCCCTGGGCCTGTGGTCCTCGGGGGCGGACGGGATCTATCTCTTCAACTTCCCCTGCTGGACCGAGTACCTGGGCAGCCGGCCCTATCACTGGATCGCCGACCTGACCGAGGAACAACACGCCGCGCAAAAACCCCTGCTCTTCTCGGTGCCGCACCGGCTCTGGCGCCTGCCCCTCATCGACCTGCCGGCCCAGTTGCCGGCTCCCCTGCCCAGCGGCGGTGCCCTTTCCCTCTCCCTGTCCCTGCCCCCGGCGGCGCTGCCGGCCCGGCGCGCCCTGGTGCTGGTCCACGGCGGCGGTGATCTGTGCTGCAGCCTCAACGGCCAGTCCCTGACCGAATTGTCCCATCTGCGGCGATCCGAACTCTTCGTCGAATACCGGGACGAGGCCCTCAAGGCCCATTGGCCCGCCGCGGCCGACTGCCGCCTCTTCCAGGCCGATCCGGCGCTCTTGCGCCCCGGCGAGAACCACCTGCTCTTGGACCATCGGACCGGCGGGGATCTGGAGATCCGCCGGGTGAATCTGGGATTGTGGTGAAGCTGTGGGGTTGAAAACATGGACCCTCCCGACCAACACCCGCCCATCGCGATAGACTGCACCCGCCCCTACCCCGCTGACCAGTACTTCGCCTGCGGCCAGGCCCAGGTGGTGGACTCTCCTCTGGGCCTGTACCGCCAGGCCGAAGCCCAGCGCGCCCTCGCTGAACTGGACCAAGCTGCCGCCGGGGGCCATTTCATCCCCGGCGCCGACACCCTGCGCCAGGGCATCGAGCGCGCCCTCAACGAGGGCCGCCTCGCCTGGCTGCGCCGTGCCCTCTACAGCTACCCCGTGCGCCGCTGCCGGCAACTTTTGGCTAGCGCCCCCTGACAAGGAGTCTGTGATGGAACCCACCAGCGCCGCCCCCCATCCCTGGACCGATATCCACCTGGAAACCGAACCCTTCCAGACCCTGTGTTACCGCAGCGACCTGGTCGTCTGCGAGGAGTCCCTGATCCGCGGCCAGTGGGTGGGCCGCGCCTGGAACGGGGCCGGGTACATCAACCCCTGGGAGAGCGTCCGCCTCGACCCGGCCAACCATCCCACGCCCCAGGCCTTCTGGCTGGAGGTGGATGGCCAGCTCCTGGCCTCGCACTGGGAATGGGCCGGCTTCGAGAAGAAGGAGGAGGCGCAGGGCCAACATGCCATACTCACCCTGCGCCACACCGTCGACCACCGACTTCAGCTACCGCGTCAACCTCTCGGCCCGGGCCTGCATCCACACCCACTACCTGGGCGAGGCCGTGCCGGCAGTGGCCCCGGACCTGGCGCCCAATTGCCTGGCCCTGTACCTGGGCTGCACCGGGGTAGAGATGCCCGGCACGGTCTGGTGCCGGCCCTGCATCGGGCGCCCGGAGGAGGCGCGTTTCGCCTTTGATCCAGACAACTTCTACTGGCGCTTCAGCCTGGGCCTGGGCCGCGAGCAAAAACGCCTGGGCCAGGGCAAATTCCTGCTGCAATTCCCCGACCTCATCGAGGGGCTGGACACCCTGGCAGCCATGCGCAGCACCGAGGAGTTGCTGGCCGACCTCATCGAACGGCCCGCCTGGGTGCACACCTGCCTGCGCCAGATCACCGACTGCTACTTCCACTACTACGACCTCCTCTACGACCTGATCCGCGACGAGGTGGGCGGCTCCATCTTCTGGCTGTGGGCTCCTGGCCGCATGGCCAAGTTCCAGTGCGACTTTTCGGCGATGATCTCGCCGGCCATGTTCGCCGAGTTCATGGCGCCGGTGCTCAGCGAGATGTGCCAGCGGGTCTCCTACCCCATCTACCACTGGGACGGGCCGGGAGCCATCCCCCACCACGACCACCTGCTGGCCATCCCCGGGCTCAAGATGCTGCAGTGGACCCCCGGAGCCGGGGCCGAGCCCCCCGGCCATCGGCGCTGGTGGCCCCTGTACCACAAGACCATCGAGGCCGGCAAGAAGGTGTTCATCGCCATCCAGGACCTCGAAGCGCTGCGGGAACTCAAGGGCGAGTTCGGTCCCCTGCTGCAGCAGTTCTACCTCGGTTTCGGCGCCTCCTCTCCAGCCCAGGCCGAAGAGGCCCTGGACCTGGCCCAGGTCTAGCCCGGACCCGGCGCACTGCCTCCCCCTGGGCGATATCCCGAGAGCCACCTGCCCTGGCCGGAGCCCGGCGCGTTGAAGTCTAGATTAATTTCAGTAAATTTAGAGTTTGCGATCTTCTCCTGACGCGCTGAGCCTCGGAGGCGAGATCGCCATGAAGGGATGAAATGAAAATACTGCTGGCCGACGATGCCCCTGCCATCAGGAGCTTTATCTCGACCCTCCTCAGGAAGATGGGATATCTCGATATCCTGGAGGCCGAGGATGGCGGCGCAGCCTGGGCAACGCTCCGCTCCACTGAGGTGGACCTGCTGCTGACCGACTGGAATATGCCGGTGATGAGCGGCCTGGAGCTGCTCGAAAAGGTGCGCCACCAGCCGGGTTACGAGCACTTGCCGGTGCTCATCTTCACCGGCCGCAATACCAAGGACGACGTGGTCAACGCCGTGAGGTCGGGAGCCAGCGGTTATCTGGTCAAACCCTTCACCGTGGAGCAGTTCACGGCCAAGGTCCGCGAACTCATCGGCAAGGACCTGCACAGCCAGATCGACCAGCTCCTCAAGAACCGAGACCCCCTGGACAGGCAGGAGGAGCACCTGCTGCTTCTTTTTGGCGAGGAGACCCTCGCCGTCGAGCAGTTGCTCCAGCCCGAGCGGGATTCCATCACCCGTTTCCTCCTGCACGCGGTGACCAGCTTCAACCGGCTGCAGCAGCAGTTCCCGGACTTCAAGGTGGGGTACGGGGTCCTGACCAGCACCGGGGCCATCACCAAAGGCCTGCGTTTCCTGCGCGAGCGGGTCAAGCTGCTGCTCCTGTCCACCCGCCTGCCCGGAGGCGGGGTCACCCTGGCGCGGCTGGCTTCCATCAACAGCCGATCCGAGATGAGGGTCATGGTGCTGTGCAACGCCCTCGATGAACTCAGCGCCAAGGAGCGCAGCGGCCTGGATCGGCTGGGCATCTACCTGATCGAGCGCCACAAGTTCAAGACCGAAGAACTGGAGCAGATCATCGACGAGTTCGTCTTTGCCAGGAGCATCGACAAGGCCCCCGTCGCCACCCTCCCCCCCAGGGAGATCCGCAACCGCCTGGAGCGGGACATCCAGCACATGGTCGATCTGCCGGTGCTGCCCCAGGTCTACAACCGGATCGTCGAACTGGACCGCGACCGGGACAGCGAGATCGGCAAATGGGTACAGGCCATCGAGACCGACCCGCTCTGCCGGGCCCAGGTCATCCGGCGGGCCAGCTCGCCGGTGTACGGTTTCCGGGGCAAGATCACCGAGGTGGACAAGGCGGTCATGCTGCTGGGCAAGATCGCGGTCAAGGAACTGATCGTCTCCGGAGCGGTGAAACGGGTGTTCACCGGGGTCAAGGAAACCAAGTTCTCCCTGGAGGCCTTCTGGGTGCACAGCGTCGCAGTGGCCATGGCCGCCCGCCTGCTGGCCTTTCCGCTCGACCCGGCCCAGCAGACCCCTGCCCAAAAACGCGAGCTTGAGGAGTGGGCCCTCTCTGCCGAGACTATCGAGGCCCTCAAGCGTCTGGCGCTCTGGCAGCGGCTGCCCCTGGCCGCCGACCAGGACCCCTATATCGGGGGCATGATGCACGATATCGGCAAAGCCGCCCTGGTCCAGGCCTTTCCCGGCCTCTTCCCCGCCATCGTCGAGCACCTGGTCGCCCAGGGATGGCAGGTGCCGATGCTGGCGGCCGAGGAGGAAGTGGCCGGCGGCGCCAACCACAGCTCGGTGGGCCGCATCCTGGCCGAAAACTGGAAGCTGGGCCCCCAGGTGGAAGGGGTGGTGGAAAACCACCACCATGCAGCAGCAGGAGATCCCTTCAGCGGACTGATCGCGCTGGCCGATTTCATCGCCGGCGGGCTCTACCCCTATCCGCGCCAGGCCGCCTTCCCCACCGTCGCGCTGATCGGGGGAGTCGCCTTCCCCGCACCCGCTGAGGCTGCGGCCACCCCCCCGGGCCCCGCCCTCGATCCCCTGGAAGCTGCCGGGCGCTTTCTGCCCTCGGGGCTGAAAGGGACCCCACCACTGCTCCTGCCGTGCAGGTAGACGCCTTCGAGGCCCGCCAGGTCTACCGTTCCGCCCAGCGCCAGCCGGTGCAGACCCGCCTGTGGCTCGAACGCCTCTTCGACGAGGCCCAGGACCGCTACCTCAACACCTACACCCTCTCCCTCAGCGCCGAGGGCCGGCCCCTGCCCGACCAGGAGGTGGAGGTGTGGTGGGTGGGCCGCGACCAGCCCGGCTATTCCTCCTGGGCCGAGGTGCCCCTGGAAAAGCGGATGCAGCAGGGCGGAGAAAGACTGAGGTTGTGCACCGACGCCGAGGGCCGGGCCCTGCTGAACCTGCCCCAACTCGACCAGTTGGAAGGGCTGGACCTGCCCTGCGAGCCGGCCCACTATTCCTATCAACTGGTGGTGCGCTTCAACGCCGACCGCGCCGATCCCCACCATCTGCCGGCCCAACTGCCGCAGTTGGAGTTCTACGCCCAAGGCCGGATGCACCCACCCGGCGAACCATTGGCTGCTGGCCATTGAGCGGCGGGGAGATGACCCTGAAGGGCTTTCCCGGGGAGTGGTCGGGAAGGGAAGTCCGCGTGGCTGCATGCAGCACCATATAGATGGTGCTGCCGGGGTAGCGGAGCCAGAGCGAGCGAGGGCGTAACGCCCCAACGTATGGGGCGTTGCGAGGGAAGGGTCTTGGGGGAGGGCAGCGCTTTTTGCGCCGCACACCATACGTTGGTGTGCGGTGGGACGCGCCTTGGAAAAGGTCGGAACGGGTCGCTCCCCGACGCCACCACGCAATTAACAGAGGTCCTCATGAAGATCGCCCTCGAAGTCGCGCCCACGCCCCAGACCGCCCAGTTCGCCAGCCAGGTGGGCGTGCGCCACGCCGTCATCGGCGGACCCGACTCCCCCGCCGGCCGCGTCGAGTACGCCGACCTGGCCCGCATCCAGGACCTCTTCGCCGCCTACGACCTGGAGATCTGCGCCGTCGAGAACGTCCCCACCCATTTCTACGACCAAGTCCTCTTTGGCCTGCCCGGGCGCGACCGCCAGCTCGACAACTACTGCGCCACCATCGAGGCCATAGGCCGGGCCGGCATCCCCATCCTGGGCTACAACTGGATGCTGCTGGGCGGGATCAGCACCGACCAGGTGCGGGGGCGGGGCGGAGCGCGCCAGCGGCGCTTCGATTTGGAGGAGGCGCTGCGGAATCCGGCCGCTGCCCTGGACTGGCGCAATCCCCGAGGGGGGGCCATCCATGTGCCCGACCGGGAATTGAGCAGCGGAGAGGTGTGGGACAACCTGGCCTATTTCCTGGAACGGGTGCTGCCGGTGGCTGAGTCCTGTGAGGTCAAACTGGCCGCCCACCCCGACGACGCGCCCATCCCCTCCTTTATGGGGGTGGCCCGCATCCTGCACAGCACCGCAGCCCTGCAGCGCCTGATCGACCTGGTGCCCAGCCCCTGCAACGGCCTGGACCTGTGCCAGGGCACGGTGGCCGAGATGGCCGGGACCGATCCCATCGACGCCATCCGCCACTTCGGCCGCCAGCAGAAACTCTTCTTCGCCCACTTCCGCGCCGTGCAGAGCCAACTGCCCGGCATTTTCTACGAGGTGTTCATGGACGAAGGGGACTGGGATATGGTGGCAGCCATGAAGGCGTACCAAGAAGTGGGCTTCGACGGCCCCATCCGCGCCGACCACACGCCCTGGATCGTGGAGGATGACGAGTGGGCCCACCGCGGCTTTGCCTTTGAGATCGGGTACATGCGCGGCCTGGTGCAGGCCCTGGAGGCGCTGGCCTAAGGGTCCAGGGCCCGGCGCACCGCCTGGGCGAGTTGGCGGATGGAGAAGGGCTTTCCCACGACGTCGATCGCGCCCTGGAAGTGCTCCTTGTCGGGCGCATAGCCGGTGAACAGGACCACCTTGACCTGAGGATCCAAAGCCTTCAACCGCGCCAGCACCTCCCTGGACGGCAGCCCCGGCATGGACAGGTCCAAGAGCACCAGATCGATCCGCCCCTGATGCTGGCGGCAGATCTCCAGCCCGCCCTGGCCATCCTGGGCCTCCAGCACCCTGTACCCCAGACCGACAAAGAGCTGGGCCGCGCTGCGGCGCACCAGCTCTTCGTCGTCGATGATCAGCAGGGTTTCGCTGCCGCCCACCAGCGCCGACGCTTCTTCGGCCCGACCCGCTCCGGCAGGCTCCACGGACAAAACCGGCAGGTACAGGGAAAAGGTGGTCCCCACTCCCGGCTGACTGGCGCATTCGATCCGGCCCTGGTGCTGCTGGAGGATGCCATAGGCCGTGGCCAGGCCCAGGCCCGTGCCGCTGCCCACTTCCTTGGTGGTGAAGAAAGGCTCGAAGATCCGCTCCAGAGTCTGGGGGTCCATCCCTGCGCCGTTGTCCGCCACCTCGATCACGACGTGACTCCTGGCCGCAGGGCCGGGGACCGCGGACCACTCGGCCAGCCGGAGGGTGGTCCGGATACAGGGAGCGGCCCTTTCCACCTCGGCCAGGGTGTCCCGCGCGTTCAGGTACAGGTTGAGCAGCACCTGTTCCAACTGGCTGGCATCGGCCTGGACCAGGGGCAGGTCCTGGGGGAGTTCCACCGGCAGATAGAGGCGGCGGTCAAAGGTCTTGCGGCAGATGGATAGGGTGCGCTGGACGAGGGTGCCCAGGTCCACCGGCTGGAGTTGGAGATGCTGCTTCTCCCGGCGGGCGAAGAGCATGAGCTGGCGGATCAATTCGGCTCCGCGCAGGGCCGCCTCCTCGGCATCGTCCAGCAGGGGCTGCAGTTGGGCCGGGCTCTTCATCGCCGCCAGGTTGAGGTTGCCGAGGATGGCCTGGAGCAGGTTGTTGAAGTTGTGGGCGATGCCGGCGCTCAACTGCCCCACGGCCTGCATCTTCTGCGCCTGCTGGAGCTGTCGCTGGGCCTGGGCCAGATCTCTGAGATCCTTGAGCCGCTGGTAGGCCTCGCTCATCACCTGGGCGAAGCGCTCCAGCGTCTGGAGGTCCTGGTCGCTGAAGGCGTTTTCCCGGGTGCTGTTCATGGCCACCGTGCCCCCCAGGAAGGGCACGTCGACGATGCAGTTCACTTCGGGACCCACCTCGTCCTGGAAACGCTCTACCTCTGCCCGGGTGCGGCGGTATAGGTAGGTCCCCGTCTCCACAACCTGTTTCAGGCTGAGGGTCAGGGCGAGTTGCTCCTGGCCCTGCAGGTGCCAATCTTCCGGAGAGAAATAAGTGGTGTAATAGGTGAACTGCCCGGCCTGCCGGTCGATGAACTGGATGCTGCAGAACCAGAAATCCACCAGACCGTGCAGTTCGCGGTGCAGACTGCGGAGCACCACCTCCCAGTCCGCTACTTCCTGCATCTCCAGGATCTGATTGCGCACTCGCTGCAGGGCCAGGTTGAGGGCGAGTTCCCGGGCGTGCTGGGACCGCTCGATGGCCAGGCTCGCCTGCGCTGCCAGCCGCTCGAGCAGGACCAGATCCCGCTCCCCCAGTGTCCGGCCCACCTGTCCGGCGACCACGGTGCCGATGACCTGGCCGCGCAGTTTGAGCGGGATGCCGGCGCTGGGCCCCATAGATCTTCCCTGGATGGCCTGCTCCAACAGGGAGAGATTTTGGGAGCTGAGCGGCCTGAGCTGTGGGTCTGGCAGGGCCTGGTTGGCGTAGACCTGGCCCGTGGCATAGACCTGGCCCGAAAGCCCTTCTCCCGGCCCTATCTTCATCTGCAGCACCTCTTCTCCATAGCCCTCCCGGGCGCGGGGCACCAGCGCTCCTGCCGCCTCGTCGTAGAGCAGGAGCATGCAGCGCTGGGCCCCGGCCAGCTCTTTGACCTGGTGCACAATCTCCTGCAGCCTTTGGCCCAGGTCCGCGTAGCTGTACACCGCACTGATGGCTGCCGCCAGGGCTTCGGCTTCCCGGGCGCGCTGCTCCAGGTTCTTCAGATCCTCCAGCCGCCTGAAGCCCTCGGAAAACGTCCCGGCCACCTCCTGCAAAAACGCGATATCCTCGGGGGAAAACGCCTTCGGGTACCGGCTGTTGAGCGCCAGCGTCCCCTCTGAGAAGGGCAGATCCAGCACCGCCGCCACCGGGTGGGTCAGGTTCTCGGGATTCCACCCTTCCCGCAGCATGTCCTCCCGCTGCATATGGGGCCGGTAAACCGGCTGGCCGGCGCGCCAGAACTGGAAGATCTGCTGGGCGGCGGGATCAGTGGCCGAACTCCAGACCACCCACCCAGGCTGATTCTCCCGATCGGGGAAGAAGTAGTAATAGTGCACGCCCCAGGGCTGGGTGGAGGTGTCCACCGCGTTGATGCCCACGTCGTCGAAGACGATCCCCACCTCGATCAGTTGTTCCCGGGTGACGGTCAGCACCTGCAGCAGGTCTTCGCTCTTCTGCATCTGCCACACCGCCTCGCGCACCCGGCGCACCGCCTCCTGCCTTTGGAGCTGCCGCAGGCGCAGGTACGCCTCGGACATCACCTGGGCGAAGTGCTCCAGGACCTGGATGTCCTGCTCGCTGAAGGCATGCTCCCGGAGGCTGTTCATGGCCAGGGTGCCGCCCAGAAAAGGCACGTCCACCACACTGTTCACCTGGGGGTCTATCTCCACTTCGCCCCAGGACTCGATCTCCGCCCGGGTGCGCCGGTACAGAGGGCTGCCACTCTCCACCACCTGCCGCAGGCCGGCGCGCAACTCGAAGAGGCGGAGTCCCGGCTTGCCTGAGGGGTCCAGCTTCTGCATAGCGCCATAGCTGACGAAACACCCCCTGACTCGGTCTACGAGCTGGATGCTGCAGCGGCAGAAATCCACCAACCGGCCCAACTCCTCGCGAAAGGCGATGCGCACCCGGGTCCAGTCCTCTTCTTTCTTCATGTGCAGGATTTCGTTGCTCATCCGCTGCAGGGCCAGGTTGAGGGCGAGTTCCCGGGCGCGCTGGGCCCGCTCAATGGCCAGGCTCGCCTGGGCTGCCAGCCTTTCCAGCAATACCAGATCTCGCTCGGTGCAGTGGTGCTTTTCGCTCTGCACCGAGAGGGTGCCCACCACCCGGTCCCCGAACTTGAGGGGCACCACTGCCCCGGTGCCGCTCCTGCTCTGGGCGGACTCTGCCAGCAAGGCCTGGTTCTCCGGCCGCAGGGTCTGGTCGCCAGTACTGAGATTATGGTCGTAAAGAACGGCCGCGCCGGAGAGGAATACCCGCCCGGATACGTCCTCGCCAGGCAGCAGTCTGATCTGCTGGTACACCTCCCAGCGCATACCCACCTGGGCGCGGAGCACCAGGGCCTTTTCGGTTTCGTCGTACAGAAAGAGCATGACCCGCTCAGCCGAGGTCAGCCGCGCCGCCTCCCGCACCACCACCTGGAACACCTCCTCCAGTCCGCCGGCGCCGGCCACCACCGCGATGGCCGCCGAGAGCACCTCGGCCTCCTGGGCCCGGCGCTCCAGCACCCGCAGTTCGTCCAACCGGCCGAACCCCTCGGAGCACAGGGCGGCCATCTCCTGCAGCAATTCGAGGTCGCCGGGCGCAAAGGCGTCGGGCAGCGCGCTGCTGAGGGCCAGGGTGCCATGGGAAAAGGGGACGTCCACGATGCAGCGGAGACTGGGATTGTCCAGCTTCTGTCTTTCGCCGTAGGGATCTTCTGCCTGCAGATCGCGCCGATAAACCACCTGCCGCTCTTCCCAGATGGCCAGCAAGGGCGAGCCTGCGAGGCTGTGGTACTGGTACTGGCCCCACCCTCCTGCCGGGGTGCGGAAGTGGAAGACTCCCGAAGGCGGTGAGGTCTGCACCTCGATCAGGTTGATGCCGAAATGGTCAAAACGCAGGCCCAGGCGGATCAGGCCCTCGCAGATCACCCACAGGAGCGGCCCCAGGTCCAGGGTGCTGTGCATCTTCCTGATCTCGGTGCGGATCTGCTGGCAGACCTCCAGCTTCACATTTTCGCGCTGCTGATCGGGCGGCGAGGGGGAGGTCCTGGCGTTCATGACCGCCACTGGTGAGGAGGGGGAATGGAGTCAAGGTGGATATTTTGATAATTTAAGCAAGGCCGCCGCCGCCATCCACCACTGGTTTCCACGGCGCTGAGCGCCGCACCCTCACCGGAGAACAAATCATGTCAGACGAGCTGCTGCTCCTGGAACAGGCCTTCGGCGCCGAACCCATCGGACTGAAGACCAATGCCGTGCGCTGGCTGCAGCAGCAGGTGATGCGGCAATCGCTGACCCTGCCCCGCCAGTTTGCCACCCGCGCCGAATGGGAGCACTTCCGCACCCGGCTGCGCACCGACCTGCCCGGGGTCATCGGCCTGCCCGCCTTCCCGCCCCTGGGCCAGAGCCTGGTGCGGGCCCGCCTGCAGGTGGGCGACCACGCCTGGTGCGAAAGGGTGGACGTGGCAGTGGACGAGGAATACGCCATCCCCGCCTTTGTCTTCAGCCCCCGGGCGCCGGCTGAAAAACCCCGGCCGGCCCTGGTATGGAATCCCGGCTGGCCTGAGGACAAGTGGAAGCCGGCGTACCAGCACTTTGCCCTGCGCATGGTGCGCCACGGCTTTGTGGTGCTCATCCCGGACCACGCCCCCTTCGGCGAGACCACCACCCAGGACCACAAGACCACCACCGCCATGACCGCGGTGATGGGCATGGGCCAGGTGCTGGGCATCAGCCAGCTGGCCCTGCGCTCGGCCGAGACCCGCCGCTGCGGCGAGTACCTGCGCGCCCGTCCGGACGTGGACCCGGCCCGGGTGGCGGTGGCCGGCCTGTGCCAGGGCGGCATGGACACCTGGATGTCGGCGCCCCTCGACGAGGGCTTCTGCGCCGCCGCGCCTCTGTGCTCGGCCTCCACCTTCGCCGTGCACATGTTCGAGATGGCCTCGTACTTCGCCAACGGCGACTCTTCGCCCTTCCCCTTTGGCGTCCTCAAGGTCTGCGACGTGGAGCATTTGCACGCCGCCATCGCCCCCCGGCCCCTGCTGGTGCGGGCCAACCTGCCCGACCAGTGGTGGCCGGTGAGCGCCTTTGCCCGCATCGAGGCCTTCACCCGCCAGATCTACCGGCTCTACGGGGCCGAGGGCCGGGTCGACTTCCGCGCCGAGACCCACGAGCATAACCTCACCGGCCCCTTTGCCGACGCCCTGGAGCAGTTCCTGTTGCAGTCGGTCTGAAAGGAGGGGCCGATGAGCGCCCTGATCTCCCTCGACGGCACCTGGCAGCTGGCCACTGATCCAGACAACACCAGGCGTCAGCAACAGTGGCAGGCACGGATCACTCCGGGCGCGGTGCCGACGCAGGTGCCTGGCATCATCCAGGACCCCTTCCCCGCGTACCACGGGGTGGCCTGGTACTGCGGCCAATCCCCATCCCCAGGGCTGCTATCTGTTGCGCTGCTGGGCCGTGGACTACCTGGCCGAGGTCTGGGTCAACGGCATCCCCGTCGGCGGCCACGAAGGGGGTGAGACCCCCTTTGTACTCGACCTCACCCCGGCCCTGCGGCCGGGGGCCGAAAACCTGCTGGCCCTGCGGGTGCTCAATCCGGTCAATGAGCCCATCGACGGCATCGTCCTGGACCAGACCCCCCACCGCAACAAGTTCGTGCCCCACCGCACCGGGGGCAGCTACAACTACGGCGGCATCATGGAATCGGTGGAGTTGCTGGTGGTTCCGGCGGCGCGGGTGGCCGATCTCTTCGTGCGCGCCGAGCCGCAGAGCGGGATCATGCGCGCCCGGCTCGAACTGTAGAATGCCGCCGGCCAGTCTCTGGCCGGCAGGCTGTGGCTCTCGATAGCCCCGGCGGCCGGCGGCGAGACCCTGACCAGCAGCAAATTGCAGGTCGAACTGCCTACCGCCAGGGCTCCGGCGATGTCCACCTGTACCCACCCATGCCCGCCCCCGCCGAGGTGGAGGACTTCGTCCGCCGCGTGGGATTCGACTCCAAGCCGGTCTTTCTGTCCGAGTACGGAACCGGCAGCCTGATGAATGCCCTGCGCGAACTGCGCTGCTACGAACAGTCCGGGGAAAACCTGCAGGTGGAGGACGCGCAGTTGATGCGCTCCATGGCCGAGGCCTTCAGCGCTGACTGGCAGCGCTGGGGTTTCGACGGGGTCTACGCCTTTCCGGATGACATGCTGCGCCACAGCCAGCAGCTCCACTGCCGGCAGCGGCTGCTCAACTTCGACCTCACCGCGTGCTGTTCTTGGTGCCGGTTTTCTTGGCAACTGCAAAAAAGGCGGGTACCCCCCCTCGTTGCCCTTGCGGGGTCTTCCTGTCTCTAATTTCTGGCCAGCCAACAATCTGATCCCTTTCTGTCCGGCCTGGCGCCTTCTTTGCTATTTCGATTATATTCTCTTCCTCCTTGCCTGGCTGTCACTCCCACATTACTGCGGCGATAATCGATGGGCTCCTTCTCTTGGCTATTACCTCCACTCATCGCCAGCCTCGTCGCCATTGCCATGCTGGGGCTTGCCATCCGCTCGATCCTCTTTTACTCCCGCCGTGCTGCCGAGATCCGCCGCAAACTGAAGAGCATGGACCGGGAAATAGCCAGGTGGCATGAGGGTACTGCGGACAAACAGAAAGTCGTGGTGGAACTCCAGCGTATGGTGACGCCCCTCCAGGAAAAGGAATCCCGGCTGCAGAGCTACTACAAGATGCTTGAGGTTTTGTCGTTGGGGGAAGGGGGAAAACCCCTCGCCCAGGAGACGGCCGAAAAGCGCGATGTGAAGGCGGGGAGCGCGCACCAGCAGCAGGAAGAGAAGCCCAAACGAAAGCTGGAGATCAATCTCAAGAAGAGGAGGGGGCTATGACCGATTCGCCAGCTCCCCTTTGCGGCCAACCTGAACGGTCACCCCCAAGCCAACACCTTCTCCCGTGCTCCTCCCCTTGGTGCCCAGAACGCGCGAATTGCCCTCCTGCCTTCACCGCCTCCGCTGCCGATCGCCGATGGTGGGGCGTTTGGGGGCTTCGCTACGCGGAGAACTGGTGCCCTACCTTTTCCGGGTCGGCTTCGAGGCTTTCTTCATCAGGATCAGGAGGGTCTCCACCCCCCGTTCCCGGTACTCCACCTGGCGTAACCGGAGGAACCTGGGCACCGAGGCCGGCTTCACCTGTTCAAACCCGATCCGGCCGTAGAGCCCTTCCAGATAGGGGTGTGGCAGGCAATAACAGGTCCGCTGGCCGATCCGCTCGTTGGCCACCTGGAGCAGGCGCGTGCCAACACCCTGGCGCTGCCATTCCTTCTGCACCCGCATCCCGCGCAGCACGAGCGTCCCCTGCTCCTGGCACAGCCGCAGGGCGCCGATGATCCGCCCTTCCTCTTCAGCCAGAACCTGTCTGGTGCCCGGGGTTCGTTTCGCCATGTGGGCCAAGTCCTCGACGAAGGTGCGCCGGCGCTCCTCGGACCACTGATGGAACCGGGCCACCTTGGAATACTGGAGCACGCGGTCCACCTCTTCCAGGATCACCTCCGAAACCACCAGCACAAACTTTCCGGCACGGCAGGCCGCCAGGACCTGGGCGGGCGTACCCTCGTTGTTGATCACCGCGATCATCAGCCTAGACCCCAAATGGGGGAGGAAGTAGACCGGGAAAGGGGGGAGGATCTGGTGGTGCAGTCTTGCAGAAATAAGGCCGGGTTCACTACTGCGGTATCTTCCCCGGACCACGGTTTCCTGGTGGGCCACACCTACGGGTACGGCAAGGCCATGGAACTGCCCGACGGCTCCCTCTTCATCGTGTACCTGAGCACCGGTGGGCACCGCAGCCAGGACGCCAGCAGCAACGGCATCTGGTGTATTCGCCTGCGGGTGCGGCCCGACCATTCGGGCATCGACCTGTTGCCGGCCCCCGACCACGAGCCCTGAAGAGAGGAGAATCCCGCTGCGCCTGCTCAAACTGCTGCCCCTGTTGTTCCTGTGCGCCCTGCCCAGCCCGGACGCCGGCCTGGAGCTGCCCGCCGAGCAGCATCCCTCGCTGCTCTTCACCGCCGACGAAGTCCCCCTGCTCAAGGAGCGCATTCAGCGCGCGCCCTATTCCACCTGGTGGACCACCACCCTTAAAAGGGCCGACGCCGCTGCCGGCACCTTTGCGGAAGAACGCGCCAAGGTGCGCAGCGCCAAGAGCCTGGCCTTCGCCTATGCGATCACCGGCGACACCACCTATGCCCGCCGGGGCGTCGAACTGCTGGCCGACACCAAGTTCCCCCCCCGGGGCGGGGACATGGGCCAGCCCCACCTCGAAGGGGAGATCGCCGCCCAGTACGCCCAAAGCTATGACCTGCTCCATACCTATCTTCAGGGCGACACCACCAGCCTGGAGTTGATCCGCACCCTCCTGGCCGAGGAGGCCCAGCGCCTCTACGCCGGCATCAGGATCAAGTTTGGCTTCCTCTCCATCCGCCTGCACCAGACCCCCGATCCCCGCGACCTTTCGGTGGTCCATCTGGACAACTGGCATCTGCGGGCCTACGCCGGCCTGGGCCTGGCGGCCTTCGCCCTGGCTGACCATCCCGGCCTTTCGGGCAGCACCCCAGAGCAGTGGGCCGAACGCGCCTACGATCTGGTCACCCGCACCCTCGACTACCAGGTGGAAGGCACCGACGGCGGGTATGCAGAGGGGCCTTTTTACCACCGCTATGCCGCCGACGTGTACCTGCCCTACATGTGGGCGCTCAAAGGGCTGACCGGTACCGACCTCTTCGCCACCCCCAAGGTGCAGAAACTCCACGACTGGTCCCTCAACCTGCGCCTGCCCAGCGGCCGCCGGCCCAACATCGACGATAGCCACCTCGACGATTTCTACGGCCACTACCTGGCCGGCCTCGACGCAGACGGCGGCGAACACCGCTGGGACTGGGAGCAGGATGAGCCCGGCCTGTACGTGCGCGAGTTCTCCGAACTGGACGCCATCGCCCTATACGACGACCGCGTCCCTGCCCGCGAACCGGCGCGGGGCCCGACCATCTTCATGCCCGAAGCCGGCGACGCCGTCTTCCGCAGCGACTGGTCAAAGGCCGCCACCTACCTCCTGCTGCGCGGCGAACACGGCCTCACCCGCTCCCGGGGCCTGGGCCACGAACACCCGGACGAAACCAGCTTCGTGCTCTACGCCGGGGGGGAGATGCTGGCCCTGGACGCCGGGTACATCGACTTCGAGTTCCACCAGAAGGTCAACGGGGGCCGCAACCACAACGTGGTGCTGGTGGATGGGGAGGGCCCGCCGCTGGTGACCCTGCTGGGCCAGCCGGTGGACGGGGGCGAGGACGCCTTCATCGAGGATTATTTCACCAGCAGTTGGATGGACTACGCCGAGGTGCGGGCCGCGTACCAGGGGGTGCAGGTGCGGCGCCGGGTGATGTTTCCCGGCAAGCGCTACTTCCTCATCGCCGACCAGCTGAGCGGCGACCAGGTCCACACCTACGAGTGGCGTCTGCACGGCAACGGGGGGGGCACCAGCGGAGGCACCTACAGCCGCAGTGGCAACCTGGCCCGCTGGACCCGATCAGGGGCCGAGTTGCTGGCCTTCCTGCCCGAACTCCCTGGACAGACCTTCTCCGAGGTGGACACCCTCCACTCCTTCGACTACCTGCAGGAGCTGACCCACACGGTGCTGCGCGCCCAGCAGCGCGGGCAGGAGGCCCGGTTCCTGGCGCTGCTCTATCCGCGGCCCACGGGCCAGGCCGAGCCGGAACTCTCCAGCCCGCCGGGCGGGCAGGTGCTGCGCCTGGCCCTGGAGGAGCAGGAGGACTGGGCCTGGACCAGTGCCGGGGACACCGTGGCTTTCGAGACCCCCGCCGGCCCGCTGCGCAGCGACGCCCACTTCGGGCTGGTGCGTTTTTCCGGGGCCCAACCCCGGGCCCTCAACGTGCAGGATGGCCACTTCCTGCAGGTGGGCGAAAAGCTGCTCTTCTCCTCTGCCGAGGAAGGGGATCTGAGCCTGGAGCTGGAGGCGGCTGCCGGCGACACCACCCAGACCGGGGCAACGCCGGAGCCCAGCGCCGACTTCGACGGCAGCGGCCAGGTCAACTTCGCCGACTTCTTCCTCTTTGTCGACGCCTTCGGCAAAACCGACTCCCGCTTTGATCTGGACCGCAGCGGCCAGGTCGACTTCGCCGACTTCTTCCTCTTTGTCGACGCCTTCGGCAAAACCGCTGGCGCCGACTGACCTGGGCGTGTATATTCATAGAAAATTCACCTGGAACCTCAGCGCCGGGTAGCGCGTCTGATTCCCCAAAAGGAGAGTTGTCATGAGGAAGAAGATCGGCCTCGCCTTCGCCGTGGTGCTCACCCTGGCTGCCCTGCAGTGGGCCGTGGCCAGCGTCGACATCCAGCCGGCGGCCACCCAGAAAGTCACCGAAGAGGCCGTGGAGCATTGCCCCGAGGGCAAGGCCCAGTGCCCCAAGTCCGATGCCGCCAGCTGCCCCAAGGGCTCCGAAGCCGCCAACTGCCCCTATTCAGGCGCGACCAAGAGCTGAAGGGCAATACCATATCCGCCCCAATCCCCAGCCTGCACAGGCCGGGGATTTTTTTGTCAGAAGCTGTCTTAGAATCCGACCCCGGAGGACGATCATGAAATCAGCCCTCGAACTGGCCTTGGAAAAGGCCGATGCGGAACTGGGTCAGGACAAGGACTACGTCAAGTTGAGCCCTGAACAGATCGCCGCCATCGACGAACTCAACAAGCAGTACCAGGCCAAGTGGGCCGAGCAGGAGATCTCCCTCAAGGCCAAAATCCAGAAGCTCTCCAGGGAGATGGAGCCCCAGGCCTTTGCCGAACACCTGCAGCAGTTCCAGGGGGAGATGCAGCGGGTGCGCGAGCAGATCTTCGCTGAGCGCGACCAGAAGATCGAGGCCATCCGCAAGAAGAAGTAACAACGCAGAGTCTTTAGCGCACCACGCTCAGCGCGCCGCGGAACTCGGCATAGCCCTGTGGCCCTTCGGCGCTGATCCGGTAGAGATAGGCGCCGTTGGCCAGCCGGCGGCCCTCCTGGTCGCGCCCGTCCCACTCCACCTGCTGAAACCCCGCCCCCTGCGCCAGCGGCCCCAGCCTGAGCACCCGCCGGCCGCTGAGGGCGTAGATCTCGACGGCCACCTGGGCTTCGTGCGAGAGCGCATAGGTGAAGGTGGTCCCCTCCCGCATCGGCTGCGGGTAGGGCAGGGCATTGGCGATGACCAACTCCTCGCTGAGGCGGAAGCGCAGTTCCGCAAAGCCGGCCTCGCGTCCGCCCCGCAGCAGCCGCGCCTGCAGCCGGTGCTCTCCGGCCTTCAGCGAAGGCCGGTACAACACCCCTGGCGCCGCGCCCTCCCATACCGAGTCGGGCTGGACCGGCACCCCGTCCACCGCCAGGGCCAGGTGGCCCTCGCCGCCGGCCTGGACCACCACCCCCTCGCCGCCGACCAAGGGGTCGCCGTCGAACAAGGGCTGCCCGCCCGGCCAGGCCCTGAACCCCAGGGCGGCCCGCCCCCCCTCCTGCAGGGAGACCTCCAGCACATCGTCCTGCGGGTCGGCGTCGGCCTGGGCCATGAGCAGGCGGACGAAGAGCCGCGTCCCCGGCGGCGAGGCCAGGCTGTCGACGAGGACCTGGCGGGCCTCGCCCCGCTGCAGGGGCGCCAGGGTCAATTCCCGCACCTGGGTCCGGCGCTCTCCCTGCTCCAGGCGCAGCCTCGCCCCGGTCTCCACCACCCCCAGGTTGCGCACCACCACCTCCACCCTCCCGGCGGAATCCAGCAGAGCCCGCTCCAGGCCCAGGGAAGGCAGCGGCGCAAAGTCCAGGGCCCAGGTGTCCAGGTGCGCCTCGCTCCCCTGCAGCCGCGCCCGCAGGCGCAGCTGGGGATAATGGGCCGCATCCACCCCGCCCAGGTCAAGGGGCTGGCTAGCAGCAGCGACCTTCAGATCCTGGAGGGGCTGCCACGAAGCGCCCGCGCTCTGGCGGCCCAGCACCTCCACCTCCACCCCCTGGCCCTGCACCAGCAGGCTCTTCCAGGAAGAGGCCGGCCCCACAGCCTGGGAGAGCAGCTGGCCGCGGGTGATCCTGCCCACTCCCTGGTATCTGAAGATCCCCGGCCCCCACAGATCGCCCAGCCAGACCTTGTTGTTGACCCAGTCGTACTGGCCGGAGATGATGCGGGTGGAATCCTGGTCGCTCTGCCACTCGTCCAGGAAGCGCCCGTCGCCCCCGTCCACCATGCGGATGCGACGCCCGTCCTGGTACTCGATGAAGTAGAGCCGCTCCCCGTCGGCCAGTATCCCGTCGGTCCAGGTGTAGGTGAAACCCGGCTCCGTGGGGGGAGAGGTGAAATCCCGCAGCAGGGCCCAGTCACTTGCCGGGTCGAAGACCCGCACCCGCCACTGGCTGCGCGTGCCGGCCTCGGAACTCATGGACACATTGTAGAGGTAGCGCCCATCCGAGGTGATCAGGGCGTGGCCGCTGATGATCTGCCCGCTCTTCCATTCCAGCAGGCCCTCGGGCACGGTGACCGTGTCCTTCCTGCCGGTGGTCGTGGAGATCCGCTCCAGGGAGTACGGATCACCCATCTCGCTGTAGAGGTACCCGTCGCTGTGGCAGGTGGCTGAGATACCCCCGGTGGTCGAGTCAGCCAGCACACCGTAGACCTGGCCGAATTGGGTGCCGTTGAAGCCGCTGCCGATGCGGGTGAAGAAATCCGTGCCGGGGTAGACGGTGGATTTGTCGTTGAACCAGCGCTTGGCGTACAGATAAGTCCCGTCCGCGCACACCACCCCGGCCCCTTCCAGGCCCTCCACCGCAACCCCTGCCTCGCGCGTGTCAGCGGCAGGATGCAGGGGGCGGGTGGCCGCCGAGATGACCATCCCCTCTCCTGCCAGCTCCAGATCCAGGGACTCCCCCGCCAGCAGTTGGGCCCCCCGCTGCCGCCAGCGGGGCGGGGAGGCGCCGGCCTCGATCCAGAAGGAGCGGATCTCGCTCCAGGGCCCCAGGCCGGCGCCCGAGCGGGCGCGCGCCCGCCAGAAATAGCCCTGCCCCGCCTGCAGGCCCTGGGGCTGATAAACAGCCTTGCCCTGCGCGGGAGTGGCCAGATCGGAATGCCCTTGCGCTGCAAAAGCCGGGTCCGCAGACAGGGCGAACTCGCAACTGAAAGGCCCCCCGCTCAGGGGCAGCAGCGCCTCCAAGGCCAGGCCCTCGGCCAGGAGCACCGCGCCGGGCAGGGGGAAGAGCAGCCCGGGGATCACCGGCGAATGCACCTCCACCTGGCGCCGCAGCTGGTTGTTGCTCTCATCGGTCTCAGACACCGCGCCGGCCGGGTCTGCCTGCAGTTCGAACTCATAGGGCCCCAGGTGCTGGCCCACAGGCCAGTCCACGGCCAGGGTGAGGGTGCCGGCAAAAGGCGCCTCTTGCTGATAGAGCAGGGTTTCGGGGGGGGCCTCTTCCTGGGCGCTGCGCACCAGCAGCGCCACCTGCACGCTGTCGCTGCCCAGACGGGTGTTGTTGCGCCACCGGGCCTCCACCCGCAGGGTGTCCTGGCTGAACACCTCCTCCCGGTCCAGGCGCAGGTCCAGGGCCTCGTAATCGGGCTGCCTGGGCAAGGCTAACTGCTGGGCCGGATCACCCTGCAGTTGCATGCTGTACGCCGCCTCCTCAAAGCTAGAATGAGCGGCCAGCATCTGTACCTTGGCGATATTCAGGGTCAGGCCGAACTCCAGGGTCCCCCCCTGGAAGAATTGGGCGAAGAGGCGGTCGGCCAGCAATGCCTGCTGGGCCACCCGCCCCTGGGCGCTGGCCGAGATGTAAGCGATGGACCCGCCCTCTTTTCTTAGGGTGAAGGCCTCGCTCAGACTGGGGTTGAAAGGATCTGCGAACTGGCCGTTGAGGCAGGAAAGGGCCAGCACCAGGGGCAGGCGGGCGCCGTTGCGCACCTGGCTGAGGTAGTCCCAGTCGGGGAACTGGATGGAGAACACGTACTGCATGGTGCCGATGCTGCCGTGCCCGTTGAAATTGACCAGCAGGGCCCCCTGGTTGAGCGCGTCGAGGAAGCGTTTGCCGGTGAGGTTGGGAAGGAAGGTGTTGTCGGGGTTGACGATCTCGACCGAACTGAAGCCCAGGGGTTCGGTGTACTGGGCGGCCAGTTCATCGTTGGTCCGGGCGAATTCCCCTGTTTCCTGATAGTTGGCCAGGTAGATCACCCGGCTGCGCCAGTCGCCCGGCTCGGGAGCCTGGTCGTAGCGGATGATCTTGTCCACTGACACCAGGGCCTGGTCCAGATTGACCCACGACAGGCGGCCCACCGCCAGATCGGGCAGCAGGTCGGCGCCATCGACCAGGCTGTAGAGGAAGTCGGTGCCGGCCTGCCCCCGGTTCCACGCATGATAGAAAAGGGTGGGCACAAAGCTGGGCCGGCTCGAACGATACGCGTAGTGGGTATTGCCGGCCAGCAACACGTACACCGGTGGGCGCTCCCAGGAATGGTACGCGTACGAGATGAAGTCACGCACCGCGTCCGAGGTCATCTGCCCGCAGGAGAACTCGTCGTACAGATCCTCCACCTCCACTACCTCGGCGCTCAACCCGCTCTCGCGGCGGTGGGCGACCAGACGCTGGGCCGCTTCGAGAAAGTCGGCGTGGGTGATGATCAGGTAATCGGCCCCATGGCCGGGTGCGCGCCAGGAGGAGGGCTGGTCCACCTTGCCATTGGGGCGCTTGGTGCCGGCCAGGCTGTCGGCCGCCACGTACCGGGCCGAATCCACTGGATTGTCTTCAAAGGTGACGAAGGAACCCAGTGCGGCCGTGGAGTCGGCCTGGAAGCCGGTGAAGTAGTACCCGTTGGCCACGTCCCACACCTCGATGCCGGGCGGGTACAAACCTTGTAGAACGTAGGACTGGCCTCCGGGCGGCTGGGCAAAGTCAAAGAAACCGATCCAGGTCTGGTACGCACGGCGGTACTCGATCTCGAACCAGTTGAGGTACACCTGATCCGGGACACTCTGGTCGGCGAAGAGCTGGAGCCGCAGGCGGTTCTGGTCCTTGAGGTAGGAACTGGGGATCTCGGTTTCGATGCGCAGTTCATCCGGCCCCCGCCAGACGCGCTCGTCGATACGCTGCTCGTTGAGCAGCAGTCCGGTGTGGTGGATGTTGTCCGAAACCCCGTGCAGGGCCACCCGCAGGCGGGCAGTGTAGTCCTCGCTCTCGGTGCGGTGGAGCAGCGGTTGGGCGTAGATCCGCGAACTGGGAACATCGCCGGGTTTGAGCACTTCCACCGGCAGTTCCCAAAACCAGTGGTCCACCTCCTGCTCCTTCTCGGGCGGGGTGAGCGGCAGCGGGTTGTAGCGGGTGTCCTGCTCAAAGTGGGCTGTGGTCCACTTCCAGGGCGAGACCGGGTACCCGTGTGCCGGCGCCCCGCTGCGCTCCTGCAGCCGCCTGCCCGGCGCCCCGCCCCAGGTCAGCCAGTAGGTGTTGCGCCGGCCGTAGAGGTTTTCGAAATCCTTGTGCTCGTCGCGGCGGTACTGGCCGAAGAAGAGCAGGTAATCCTGCGCGTCGAAACGCCCGTCCTCCTCGCCGTGGACGCGGATGGCCTGCTCCTCGCCCAGGTAGAAAAGTCGCAAGGTGCGCGGGTCGATGGCCTTTGGGTCCACGCCCAGCGAGTCGAGCCAGCCGGGGCTGCTGCGGAAGAGGGCGTCCTCGTCGGCGTATACCTTGACCCAGGGACGGCCAGGGTCGTACCATTCACTGCCGGCGGCCAGCTTGGGGGCGCGGGGTCCCTCCCGCCAGGCCTGGGCCTGCTGGGGGTTGAGCAGGGCGCGGTAGAGCGGGGCAGCCGCCGGGGTGTCTGGAACGCGGGCGGCCTTGGGCCGCCGGCCACCCACAAACTCCACCCGCACCCGCAGCCGGTCACAGAATTCCAACTCGCGGCGGACCGGGTTGTAGCGGAAGGGATAGAGCTGCAGCATGCAGGTCCGCACCCCGCGCAGACGCCCGCCCTCGGCGACGGCGAAGGGCTGCGCCGGCTCAAAGGCGTCGGTCAGGTAATACTGGGTGTCGGTTTCGTACCGGGGCTCTTCGCCGTCTTCCGCCCAGCGCGGGGCCGGCGCCAGTTCCAGGTCGCTCAACCGGCGCCAGTGCGCCTCCTCCACCTCCACCCGCACCTGGACGCCGGGCGGCACGGCGATGGGCGCGGCGAGGAAGGGCAGGGCCGGCTGGCCCGGCTCGGCGAGGCGGTCATAGCCAGGGGGGAGTTCTAATTGATGGAAGCGGTGCCCGCCCAGTTCCAGCGCCCGCACCTGAGGCTGGGGCAGGATGGCTTCTAGCAGCAGGCCTTGCTCGCCGGCGGAGAGCACCCTGATCGGGGAGGCCTCGAGTGCGGTCGCGCCCAGCAGCAAGGCCATGCAGATCGTGCGGAGCATAGAAGTATCTGAAAAGATAACCAGAGGGGGAACCCGTGTCCACTGAGACGCGGCTGAGGTTTGGGGGGATCCCTGAGGTCTGCGCTGCTGAGAGAAGGCGATGACTGCAACCCGCCGGACCCTCTGGGCGATCCTGCTCTTGGCCCTGGCCCTGCGCGCGGGATTCGGCCTGACGCGCCAAGGCCTGGCCGACTCCTCGGACGAGTACCACTGGGATCACCTGGCCAGCGTGTTCTGGCAGGAAGGCATCCTCCACCCCGACGGCGGCACGTACCGGCCGCCGCTCTATCCCCTGATGCTGGCCGGGATCTACCAGGTCTGCGGGCACCGCCCTGACCTGGTCCGGCTGTGGCAGGCCCTCCTGGGAACGGCTACCTGCGGGCTGCTCTACGGGATAGGCCGGCGCCTCGGCGGCCTGAGGACCGGGCTGATCGCCGCCGGTCTGGGAGCCTGCTATCCGCTCTTCGTCTTCTTCACCGGCGTGCTGATGGCGGAGACCCTCCTGGTTCTGCTGACCACGGCGGCCCTGCTCTTGGCGCTACGGCTAGAGAGTGCTCCTACGCCGGGCAACGCTGCTGCGCTGGGAGGAATCCTGGGGCTGGCGGGGCTGTGCAAGCCCGTGGTGCTGGTCTGGGTCCCGCTGCTCCTGTGGGGCTGGTGGCGCCGCGCTGCTCTGGGCAGGGGCCGGGGAATGTGCCTGGCCGTCGCGCTGGGAGCCATGGGGCTGGTGATCGCTCCCTGGACCCTGCGCAATTCCCTGCTGACCGGCCGCTTGGTCCCCATCTCGGCAAATGCGGGGATGAATCTGCTGATCGGCAACGAACCAGAGGCGATCGGGATCTACCGGCAGGGCGTGGACTACCTGGGGATGTTCATGCAGTTGACCGCTTCGACCACCGACCTGGTGGAAAAGGAGCGGCTGGCCATTCGGGAAATAGGCGGCTGGATACTCGCCTCGCCCTGGCGCTTCGCCCGCCTGGCCCTCCTCAAGCTGGCCTATTTCTGGAGCCCCCTGGTGCCGGATGAGTCTATCCTACGAAACGCGATCTCGCTCTGCTCCTGCGGGCCCCTCCTGGTCCTGGGCCTGTGGGGAACCTGGCAACTGCGCCGGCGTCCAGAAGCCTGGGCTGTGGGCTCGCTGGCCCTGGGGCTGGCGCTGGTCCACGCAATCTTCTTCGCCCACCCGCGCTTCCGCCTGCCCATCGACGCGGCGCTGATGGGACCCGCGGCCCTGATGCTGGAGCGCGGATGGACGCGGCTGCACAAGGCAAAGCCTGGAGAAAACCCTGGTGATCCCCCGGGCTGAAGCGAACTGGAACCGGCCGGACAACAAGTGGCTGCGGTGGGTCCTCTGCCTCGGACAGGCCCTGCTCATCGCCCTGCCCGCGCTGTGGGCGGCCAAGTACGTCTGGCTGTTGAGCGCCTCGCTGGTAGTGCTCGGCCTGGCGCTTTTCTCGGTCCAGCGCACCCTCCTGCTCCTAATCCTGTTAAACATAGTCCTGCCCGACAAGGTCCTCCTGGCCCTGCGGCTCCCCGGCGGCCTGACCCTCCAGGAGGGCTTCTTCGCCATGGCGCTCGTCTTTGCGCTGATCGACCTGATCTATTGGCGCGGACTGTCGGTGCGGACCAGCGCCGGCGACCTCCCCACCTCGTTCTTTCTGGGCGTGGCGGTCTTTTCAGCCCTGGTGGGGGCGCTGCACTACCACTCCACCTCCCTGATCCTGCGCGACCTGCGTTTCCCGCTCTACTACGCGGTTTTCTTTCTGGTCACCAACTTCGCCGACAAGGGACTGGCGACCAGGGGCTTTCTGCCCGTCCTGGTGATGGCGGCCCTGGTCGTCAGCACCGAGTACACCCTGGAGTTCCTCGGCTCCATCGACCTGTCGGTAGGCGCCAATTTCGTGCGCATCGCCCGCCTCGAAGGCCTGGCCCTGCCCCTGGCCCTGCTCTTCATCCTCAATCAGTTCATCCACGACCCACAGCGGTACGGCCGCCCCCTGCTGGCCGGCCTGTTCCTATGCATCGGCCTGGGCTTCGTGCTGACCATGGGCCGGGGCATGTGGGTGGCCTTCGCAGTCGGCCTGCTGACCACGGTGTGGCTGCACCACCTCAGCCAGCCGGAGACCCGGCGCAATCTCTGGCGCACCGTCTCGCTGGCCATCGGCACCCTGGCCATCCTGGTGGCCACGGCCTTTTTCTTTCAGCGCCTGACCGGGGCCTCCATCGGCGCCCATGCCCTGGAACGCTCGCGCAGTTTTGTGGATTACGAGCGCGACGTGCACCTCCTGGGCCGCCTCTTTTCGTACGGGGTCGCCCTCCAGGAGATCGCCCACCACCCCCTGCTGGGCAACGGTCAGGGAGCCACCCTGGTCATCATGCTCTTCAGCGAAGACCTGGGGCGCTTCGAAACCGCGACCAGTTGGACCGTGGACAATCTCTATCTGACCCTGCTGCTGAAGATGGGATTGCTGGGGCTGCTGGCTTTCGGGTGGCTGAGTCTGCGCATCCTGCGCCTGGCCTACCGCGGTTTTGCCCACGGCCAGGACCGACAGACCAGGGCCTTTGCCGGAGGGGCGGTGGCCATTATGATGGCCATGGGCACCCTGGGACTGAGCGACGGGGCCATGGTCAACGGGCGTTTTGCCATCGTCTTTGGAGTGCTCTATGGCCTGATCGCGGTACTGGCGCAGCCAGCACCCGACCCCGGCAAATCTTCACTTGCCAGCAGTTGAGCGCCGCAGCGCTCAAGGGGCGGGTTATCCCTGCCGGTCGTCTTCCGAGATGCTGAGGACCATTTCGCGGCTGGTCCCCCCCACCAGGGGAGGATGGTGGTCGCCGTGCCCTTCGACGCATTCCAGGTGGGCGGTCACCACCGCCTGCTGGGGCCGCAGGGCCGCGGCGATCTGCTCTTCGAGCCGGGTGGCGGTGGCGTGGGCCAGCCGCAGCGGCGCGTCCTCGCCGAAGAGCAGGTGCACGTCGATGAAGACGCTGTTGCCCATCTGCCGGTGGCGCAGGCCGTGGTATTCGACCACCTCCCCGGGAACGACCTGTTCCAGCACCGCGCGCACCGCCGAGTCCACCTGCGAGTCCCGCTCGTCCATCAGCCCGCCAAAGGCCTGGCGCATGAGCTGGCCGCCGGACCAGAGGATATTGAGGGCCACCAGGATGGCGAGGATGGGGTCGAAGGGCAGCCACCCGGTCAGCAGGGTCAGGCACAGCCCGCCGATCACCCCGACACTGGTGTAGAAGTCGGTGAGCACGTGTCTGCCATTGGCCTCCAGGATCAGCGAGCCCTGCCGCTTGCCCAGCCAGATCAGGTACCACCCCAGCACCCCGTTGATCAGGGCCGCCCCGCTGAGGATCAGCGTGCCCTCGCCCAGCCTTTCCAGATGCAGCCCCGCCAGCCACTTGCTGATGGCCGCGAAGAGGATGTACAGGGCGGCGATCACGATCATCGCCCCTTCGAAGCCGGCGGAGAAGAAGTTGATCTTCTCGTGGCCGTACGGGTGGCTCTCGTCAGCCGGCTTCAGGCTGAGCCAGAGACTGAAGGCCGCAAAGCCCACCGCCGCCACGTGGACCACCGACTCGGCGGCGTCAGAGAAGATGGCGGCTGAACCGGTGAGATAGTAGGCGAAGGATTTGCCCAGAAACATCAGCACCCCCACCCCCAGCGACAAGCGGATGGCCAGCTGCTGGGCGCGGATATCCCGGGCGCTCTGTGCCGGTGCTGGAACAGCCATGAGCGGCGCTTTTTCCTCTCGCGCGAAAACCCCTTTGAACCTGTCTCCTAGAGATATAGACAAAGCACCTCCGCCAGACAACTTTCGCTGCGCCAGCGCCCCGGCCTCCGGCTAGAAAAAATCCTGGCAGCGCTTCAGCACCACGACCGTGACCAGCTGCAGGATCACCACCAGCGCCACGGCCCGCTCCCGCAGCGGGGCTGCCAGCTTTCCCAGGGTTTGGGCAGCCGCCACCAGCACCAGGGGCAAGAGAAAGATCCACAACCGCGCCGTTTCCCCGGCCGTCCTGCCAAAAAGAGCCAGGCACCCCAGGGTCAGCACCAGGGCCAGGGCCCATGCCTCCTCCGTCCGCCAGCTCCATCCCCGCCGCCCGGCCCAGACCTCGCTGAGTTGCGCGGCGCCCAGCAGGACCAGGGGCGGCCCGCACCACACCCCGAACTCGACCAGATCGAGCAGCGCGCAGTAGAGCACCTCCCCGGCGCCCCATTCCACCCCCTTGAAGTGCTGGTGGGCGCTCATGGCCCGGCTGTACCGCTGCAGCAGGTCGTAGTCGAAGCAACCCTGAAAGAGCAGCGCCAGGCCCAGGAAGCCCACCCCGGCCAGCGCGGCAGCCCGCCACTGACTCCGGCCCGATTCCCGCACCGCCTGAAGGTGCAGGACCCCCAGTACCACCCCCAGAACCCCCAGCCCGAAGGACAGGAAAAGCCCCAGATAGAAAAGCGCCCCGGCCCCCAGGGCCGCCCCCCACCAACCCCGCCGCAGTCCCCAGGCGTAGAGACCCACGCAGCTCCAGGCCACCAGCGGGAACAGGCACTGGTCCAGGTGCAGGGTGATCAGCGCCGTGCTGGGCACAAAGGGATAGAGCAGGACCGGCACCCAGGCCCTCGCTCCGTCCATGTAGAGCCGGCACAGATAGAACAGGGGGATGAGCACCAGGTAGCTGAACAGGGGAAAGACCCAGGCGGCCAGGCGGGCCAGGCGCAGGGCCCGGTCTTCCTCCGCAGGGTCCAGGATGCCGGCCATCCGGTCCATCCCCATCAGCAAGAGCAGTTGCCCGGGCGGCCGGGTGGCGTGCGGAAAGGGGCCTAACTCGCCGCTGTCCAGCAAGCGCTCGTACTGGGTGAGCACCCGCCATGCGCTCGGCTGCGTCACGGCTGCCTGGACCAGCCGCCCGTGCCCGCCCTCGCCGCCCAGCCGGTCGCTCAGGCCGGCCAGGCCGCGGCCCTCCATCCAGGCCAGGCTCTGCTGCAGGGCATAGCCGCCCAGCCACCACCAGGGCAGCGGGGTCAGCGCCAGCGACCAGAACCAGTGAGGCAGCAACTGGAAGAGGGGGAGCTGGAGCAAAAACAGCAGCCAGCAGCAACCTGTGGCTAGGAAGATCAGCCCCCATCGCGGCTGCACCAGCACCGCTGCGGGCCAGCGCCGCCGCAGCCAGGCGTACCCCCCGGCCAAGCCGCTGCTCCCCAGGTACAGCAGCAACAGGCCCCACACAGCCGTGTCCGCCCGGTGCAGGTAATAGGAGAGCGGGTGGAGGGCCTGCCTTTTGAGCACCTGGTTGAAAAAGGCCAGGGGCAGGCTCTGTTCGTACATGCCCCGGACCAACTGGTGGCCCCACAGGGCATACCCCCCGCCCAGGAGGAGGGGCAGGACAAGCCAGAGCACCAGGCCCGCCCTGCCCTTGTAGGTGTTGAATGGCATGGCGATATATTAAACAATTGCCGCCGGGAAGATAGCCCAGGTCCGCCCTGTACTCTGCGCGGATGCGGCATTGACAGGGGCTCTCTTTCAGTCTACTATCTTGCTTGACTTATCGAAAAAATCCCTCTCTGCCAGCATCCGAAAGGAGTACGCGGTGTCCCAGAAATCCCGCACCGGCACTACTGCCGCCAGGAAGGCCCGTCCCCAAAAAAGAGCGAAGTACCGCGTCGGGGTGATCGCCAGCGGGCGCATCGCCCGCGAGCACGGGCGGGGCTGGAGCGAGTGCGAGCACACCCAGATCGTCGCCCTGGGTGATGCCCATCCCGAGTCCCTGCGCACCTACGGCGAGGACTTCGGGGTGCCCGCCGCCAAGCGCTACCTGGACTACCGGGAGATGCTGGACAAGGAAGACCTCGACATCGTCAGCGTCTGCTCCTGGGATCCCCAGCACGCCGAGATGGCCATCGCCGCCTGCGCCCGCCAGCCCAAACTAGTGCTGTGCGAAAAACCCATGGCCGCCTCCCTGGGCGAGGCCGAACGAATGGTGATCGCCGCCCAGCGCAACCAGGTGAAGCTGGCCATCGGCCACCAGCGGCGCTTCTACTCGGCCTGGGAAGAGGCCCGGCGCCTGCTCCTGGCCGGGGCCATCGGCCAGCCGAGACGGCTGTGGTCCACCGTGCTGCAGGGCATGCTCAACTGGGGCACCCACTGCGTCGATTTCCAGCGCTTCGTGCAGGGCGATCCCCAGGCCGAATGGGTGATGGGGCAGGTGGAGCGCAAGACCGACCACTACATCTTCGGCCACCGGGTCGAGGACCGCTGCTGCGGGATCATCGGCTACCCCAACGGGGCTGAGGGGGTCATCGAGAACGAACTGGGAACCTGGGGCGGCATCAACTGCTCCATCTACGGCACCGAAGGCATGATGGAGGTCGACGACAACAGCCTCAAGTATATGACCGCGAAGAAGGCCGGCTGGCAGGTATTCGAGCCCACCGAGAAGAACACCAGGGGCTACGGCGACGCCTTCGTGCGCCAGGCCTACGCCATCTGCGAGTGGATCGAAGGCAGGATCGAGGACTACCGCGGCGAAGCCAAACACGGCAAGGCGGCGCTGGAGATCATGATGGGGGTGTACGAGTCGGCGCGCATGCGCGAGCGGGTGAAGCTACCCCTGCAGACGCGGGCCAACCCCCTGGACGTGGCAGTGGAGTCGGGCCAGTGGCCGGTGGAGCGGCCGGGCCGCTGGGACGAGCGCTCCTTCCTGGTGCGCGGCGAGGACATGAGCTGGATAAAATAATTAGGAGAAACGCAGATGCCCGAAACTGCCCGCCTGCAGATGGGCGACAAGGCGGTCGACCTGCCCGTCGTCGTCGGCACCGAGGACGAGCGCGCCCTCGACATCAGCACCCTGCGCGCCCAGACCGGATACATCACCCTGGACGATGGCTACGGCAACACCGGCGCCTGCCAGAGCGCCATCACCTTCATCGACGGGGAACAGGGCATCCTCCGCTACCGGGGCATCCCCATCGAGCAACTGGCCGAACACAGCAATTTCATCGAGGCCGCCTATCTGCTGATCTGGGGCGAGTTGCCCACCCAGCGCCAGCTGAACGACTTCAGCGATCTGCTCACCAAGCACCAGGCCCTGCACGAGGCCATCCGCCACCACTTCGACCTCTTCCCCTCCAACTCCCCGCCCATGGCCGTGCTCTCGGCGGTGCTCAATGCCCTCAGTTGCTTCAATCCCGAGTTCCTGCGGATCGACGACGAGAACTCCTTCCAGGAGGCCGCCGCCCGGCTCATGGCCAAGGTGCGCACCATCGCCGCGTACTCCTACCGCCACGACCGGGGCTATCCCACCATCCACCCGCATCCGGACAAGAAGTACACGGCCAATTTCCTGCACATGATGTTCAGCCAGCCGTACAAAGACTACGAGCCAGACCCCGAACAGGTGCGGGCCCTGGATCTGCTCTTGCTGCTGCACGCCGACCACGAGCAGAACTGCAGCACCGCCACGGTGCGCATGGTGGGCAGCAGCGGCGCCAACCTCTTCGCCTCGGTGGCCGCCGGCGTGTGCGCCCTGTGGGGGCCGCTGCACGGGGGCGCCAATGTGGCGGTGGTGGACATGCTGGAGGAGATCCGCAGGACCAAGACCACGGTGAAGGATTTCGTGCAGCAGGTCAAGGACAAGAGGAACGGCATCCGCCTGATGGGCTTCGGCCACCGGGTCTACAAGAACTTCGACCCCCGCTCCCGGATCATCAAGAAGGCCTGCGAGGCGGTGCTGGCCAAGCTGCAGCGCAAGGACCCGCTGCTGGAACTGGCCGAGGAACTGGAGGCCGTCGCGCTGGAGGACAGCTACTTCGTCGACCGCAAGCTGTACCCCAACGTCGATTTCTACAGCGGCACCATCCTGCGGGCCATCGGCATCCCGCACTCGATGTTCACGGTGATGTTCGCCATCGGGCGCATGCCCGGCTGGATCGCCCAGTGGTACGAGGCGCGCAAGGCGGCCAGCCCGCGACTGCACCGACCCAGGCAGGTCTATATCGGGCCGGCCCAGCGCTCCTATACGCCGCTGGACAAGCGCGGTTGATCCGCACTTTCATGGCCCTGGCCTCCGGTTCTCTTCACCCGCCGGAGGCCAGGACTTTTTTGTGTCTGCAGACTGGTCGCCGCTACTGCTGCACAGGGGCGGGAGCGGCAGGGGGGAGGGGGAGGGAAGGGCTGTTGCTGGCCTGCAGCTGGTTCTCCTTGTAGGCCCGCTCGATCAGGGGCATGAGTTTGGGCGCCAGCACCTTGAGCACCTGGACCGGCAGGGAGCTGGTGAACTTGTACCCGGCTGCCTCCTTGCCGGCCACGTACGCGGTCAGGGTGCCAAAGAAGCGGTCCCCGACCAGGAAAACAAAGGTCGCGGTGCGGCTGGTGATCTGCGAGTCGATCAGCTTGCCGCCGGCCCCGTAGATCTCGTGGCGGTTGTCGCCGGTTCCGGTCTTGCCCCCCACCGCCAGCAGGGTGCTGTCGGCAAAGGCAAAGGCCCCGCGCACCCGCCGGGCCGTGCCCTGTTCGACCACGCCGATGATGGCCTGGCGCGCCACCCGGGCGATCTCGGGGCGCAACACCTGTTCCCCGCCCTCCCGCTCGGGCTGCAGGATGGTCTCAAAGGGGGTGTTCTGGGCAAAGTGGAGTTCCTGGGCCCGCACCGAGGGGTAGCGCACCCCCTCGTTGAGCAGAATACCCATCAACTCGGCCAGGGCGGCCGGGCGATCCCCCGAAACGCCGATGGAAGTGGCATAGGAGGGCACCAGGGACTCGAAGGGATACCCCAGCCGCTTCCAGGTCCGGTGAATCTGCTCGAAGGCCTCCACCTCCAGCAGGGTGCGGATGCGGCTGTCCTGGCTGTTCTTCTGGTGGGTCTTGAAGAGCCAGTTGTACACCTCCTGCCTTTCGGCGGCGGAGGCGGCCATCAACTCGCTGCGCCTGGCCTGGGGGTGTTGCTGCAGGTAGGCCACCAGCCACAACTCCAGCGGGTGCACCCGGGCGATGTACCCGCGGTCGGCCAGGGAGTAGGCTTCCACGGCATAGCTTTTGTACAGTTCGCTGAGCGTGGCGCTCGACAACACCGAGTTGGGCAGGCGGGCGCGCATGAAGGCCGAGAACTCCTCCAGGCTGGCCGCCGGCTTGACCGTGCGGAAGATCACCGCCAGGCGCGCCGGGGTGGGATGGATGTCCTGGACCAGGCGCTCCAGCGGTTCGGCGGTGACCTGCTCCTTCCCCTTCTTCTTCTCCTGGTACTTCTTGTAGAAGCGGTTGAGGAACTCCTTGCCCTCCCGGTCGGCGAACTTTTCCAGGTATATCTGCCGCGCCGGGTCGTCGGGGTCTTCGAACATATCGGGGCTGCCGCCGCCCTGGTACATGTAGTAGCGCACGATGCTGCGCATCAGACGGATGAAGACCAGGTTGATGGAGCGGTACAGGCCCTGCCGCACCGAGAAGACCCCCCCATCGTCCTTCTCCGGATCGAAGTTGGCAAAGGTGTGCATACCCCCGCCGGTGAAGAACTGCTCGGCGGGGCTGGCCGAATAGGAGCGCTCCATGGCCGCCTCGAGCATGGCCGGCAGCGAGGTGTCGGCGCTGGAGGCCAGGTAGTTGAGGGCCCAGCGGCCCAACTGGTCGCTGGGCGGCGTCTCCACCTGGCGCAGCTTGGCGGGAGCCTGCCCGGCGTAGCGGTCGTGCAGTTCGGCGATGACTTCCAGGTAGGTGATCAGGGTCCGCAGCTTGGCCGTGGAGCCCAGCTCCAGCTTGACCCCTTCGTTGATGTTGAGGGGCTGGTTGAAATTGTCGGCCTGGACCCGCATCAGGTTGACCCGGTTCCCCCGCTCGAAGAGGGTGAAGCTGTAGATGACCTTGTCCGGAGCGCCCTTTTCCAAAAGCCGAAAGCCGCGCAGCCCCGCCTGTTCGGCATAGGCCGGATCGCGCAGGCGGGTCAGCATCCGGGTCACCTCGTCCTGGGTGCGGCGGTCGAGGGTGCTGTACACGGTCAGGTCCAGCCGGTCCAGCTCGTAGAGCTGGGGAATGTCCAGGGTGGCGGCCAGGCGGCTGCGGATGGCGCTGGCCGCCTTGCGCTCCACAAAGGGCACCTCCGGCTGGGGCGGGCTGCCCCGGCGCACTTCCAGGCGGGCCTGCGCCACGGCCTCGCGCTCCGACGGCGAGAGCACGCCGGCCTCCACCAGCAGGGGCAGGTAGGTGCGGACCAGTTCGTCGAGGGCGCTGCGGTCCTCGATCAGGTAGAAGGAGGGCCGCCGCTGGGACAGGAAGAGACCCAGCACCTGCTTGTAGGCCAGGGCCCAGGCTCCCAGGTTGGGGTCCCTGGAAGTGGCCGGGCGCTGGATGAGGAGCTTGTTGGCCTGGTCGAAATCGGCCCCGTACCACACCCACAGACCGTCGCCCAGGCCCGTGACCTCCCCGTACCCCGGCGCCGCCGCCAGGGGGATGGAGTTGATGTAGTCGAGGGCGATCCGGTAGCGCGCCTCGGTGGTCTGGGGGCCGTCCAGGTACGCCCGCATGGAGGCCGAAGCCATCTGGTTGAACTTGTCCCGCACCGAGGCAGTCAGGCCCCCGGGAGAATGGCGGAACTTCTCGATCTGGGTGGCCAGGGTACTGCCCCCCGGCGCCTTGTGGCTGCGGCTCACCGTGCGGATCGCCATCTGCAGCACCGCGTTGGTCAGCCGGTCCCATTCCACCGCCGGGTTGTGGTACGGGTAGCGGGGGTCCAGGGCCTCGCGGTTCTCGATGAAGAGCAAGGTCTTGATCACTGCCGGCGGGACATCCTCGAAGCGCCCGTAGACCCGCTCTGGAAAGGCCGCCGAAAAGAAGAGCTGGTTGTCCCGGTCCAGGATGCGCAGGCCGGTCTTGGCCTTTTCGTGATAGATGGGAAAGAGACCCTGTTCCCCCAGTTTGAGCAGCCGGGGCGAGTTGCGCGCCTGGGCCCGGATGGAATAGTCCTTGGCCGTGGTCAGCCTATCGATGAAGTCGGGGAGGCGGGAGTAGCCCAGGCGCTGGTCATAGGGGCCTGGCAGGGGAAAGCGGATGGCCTCGCTGGGTCCGGGCTCCATCCAGAAAGTCAACTCCTTGGTCACCCTGGAGAGGATCAGGGACTGGAGCCTGGAGGTCTGGATTTCGTAGACCAGGAGCCCGGCAAAAAGCAGGCCCCAGGTCAACACCACCGCCGCCCACAGATGTCTTCTGAGAAATTCCAATGATCCGGTCTTCGGGAATATTCAGGAAAGGAGGGCTGTCCTCAGGAAGGGGGGATCACCAACACCCGGGCTCCCAGCACGGCCATGGCATAGATCCAGTAATTGTCCGCCGGCTCCAGGAACAGATGGATGCTCTGCCGGTGCTGCACCACCGCGGGGAAGTCGCGGATCCAGGTGCGCAGGCGGACCTCAAGGGTATCCATCCGGGTCTGGGTCGGAGGCAGGGTGGCCAGCCATAGATCCGGCCCGCCCTGCAGACTGATGCAATAACGCCTCTGGGGATCGTAGTGGCGCGGGACGGGGCCCCGGGGGGTCGCGGCGAGGCGTATCAGCGAGGTGTCGATCAGCGCGCTGTCGCCCTTCGCGCTGTCCGCGCCCACCACCGCCGGCTGAGGGGAGGTCCTGGCACTGTCGGCCACCGCGCTGTCCGGCACGTCAGCCTGACGCTCCGCCACCTGAAAAATCCCGCTCACCACCGCCTGACCGGGCCGCTCGTACCGCCATGCGATCGGGGCGTGGCGCATGGGCACCCCGCCCAGCTTGGCGGTGATCAACTGCCGGTCCAGGTCCACCACCAGGTACGCGGCGCTATCCTGTAAACTCGCCGCGGCCAGACCCTCTTCCCATTCCAGGATCTTCTTCTGCTGTTCCAGGTGATCGCGCTCCTGGAGCAGCGCTTTGTACGCGCTCTGCGGATCTTCTGTAGGCGCAGTTTTTTCCGCTGGCGCGGCCTTGCCCGGTTTGTCCGCTTTGTCAGCCTTGGGGGCCGGGTCCACCTTGTCCGGCTTCTTGGCCTTGTCCGGCTTGGCGATCTTGGCAGCCTGGTCCGCCGTATCTGCCTTTTCCGCCTTGACGGACTTCTCCCCTGAAGGGGACTTGTCCGCCGGCGCCGCCAGGGCCGCAGCCGTGAAAAGCACGGCAAAGAGCACCACCACCCGCGTCATGGTTTGCCGGCCTCAGTAGATGTAGACCTCGGTGCCTTTTTGGGAATTATTGTAGAGGTATTCGATGTCCGGGTCGTCGAGGCGCACGCAGCCGTGGCTGACGTACATGCCCAGGGTGCGCCTGAAGGGAGTGCCGTGGAGCATATAGGCGTCGCCGATATCGAGGGCGTACTTACCCAACACCCCTTCCTCAAAACGCTTGGGATCATTGGGACTGGGTATCTTTTCTTCCTCTTCTACAAAGGCCCAGTCCGGCTTTTTCCACACGGGGTAGTCGTCCTTCTTGAGGCGGACCTGGTGCTTGCCCTTGGGGGTATTGAACACCCAGGTCTTGCGCCCGTGCACCCAGACCAGCTTTTTGCCGCTCCCAGTGGAACAGATGCCTTCGCGCAGCACCGCGTCGGTCTGGCGCATCAGGAAACTATTGGTGTTGGTGTCCACGACGATGTACGGGGCCTTGGGCTGGCGCTCGGCCAGGGCCCCCTGCAACTGGGCGGTCTCCTCCTTGAGCCGGGCGATGTCGGCCCGCAGTTTCTTGGTCTCCTTGTCCAGCTGTGCCTTGCCCAGCTGCTGGTCTGCTTGCCGGTCTTCCCGCACCTGGGCCCAGCTGACCGTGACTGCGGGCCAACAATAGTACAGGACCGGCACCAAGACCAGGCCGCACAGGGCCAGGCCGGCCTTGAGCAAGACCCCGCCGAGGCTCTTGGCCAGGCGGAGGCCGGGAGCAGAGGATTTTTTTTCCGAAGCATTCATGGGCGAAACTCCTGGGGACATTGGGGCGTCTCTTTTAAAACTCCGGTCCCGGGGAGCAGTTCCTCAACAAATATAATACGGCACAGGCCCTGGCGGACCTGTGCCGTATCTTCACTGAGGCTCGAGCCTTATGGGTAGCTCAGGGCTGACCAAAGCTCACTTCTTTTTGCCGCCCTTCCTCTTGGCCTTGGCCTCGGCGACCTTGTCCAGAATGGTCTGGACTTCCTGCTGGGTCTGGGTGGCCTGGCCTTCGATGGCCTTGGCGTTGGAAGTGGCTTCGGGGAAGTTCTCAGCCTGGATGGCGTTCTTCACGTTCTGAAGATTGTTGCGCATGACCTCCAGCTCGCTCTCCAGCATCTGGATCTCTTCCTTGGAGTCCTTGCTTTTCGGAGCAGCGGCGACCTTGGCAGCGGCGGTATCGACCGCGGTCTGGGCCCTCTGCAGAGCAGCCTCGGCTTCCTTGCGCATCTGCTCCTTGGTATCGCGGGCTTTCTGGGCGACCTTGGGACCACTGGTAGACACCCAGCCCAGGGTGCCTTTGGCCTGGGTGTAGTTGCGGAAGAGCGCGAACTTGTTGTTCTGGGTCTCGATTTCGGTGTTGGCAGCCTTCAAGGAGTCCTGCAAGGTGTTGAATTCCTTGCCGGCATACTTCGGACCCTCGGCCTTGCGGGCCTCTTCGACGGCATTCTGGGCGGCCTGTTGCTCCTGGACCGGGGGCTTTTCGCAACCGGCCAGCCAAACAGCTGCCAGAACGGCCAAGATCCCTAGGGAGGTCTTTCTCTTGAGCATAGTTTCTCCTTTCAATGGGAAGATTGAGAAAGAGCTAACTTTGCAGCTAGCCACTCAAAGGGTTGATTAAAGAAAGTGGTCGCCGTGCAGAGGGACTTCTGGAGGATCGATACGCTCATGGGTATGTGAGACCACCGCTTTTAAGCCTTCCCCAAGGACGCCCTGCAAAGTCAGCCGCAAAATCTGAGCGAGGGAAACAACCCCCTGGAGCCGGGAAGAGGCGCTGGGTGCCTGGCGCGCCTGAAGGTACTCGATTTGAAGGTAGAAATTTAAACCTTATCAATAAAAAGTCAAGTCCCTCAAATCGGATGGCCCCCCTCCTCCCGCGGGGCCGCCCCCCCCTCAGCGGCGTTTACCGGCCCTGGGGGCCAGCAGCCCTTCCTGGGCCATCACCCCCCTCACCTCCCGGCGCAATCGCTCGGCCTGCCCTTGCACGGCCTTGGCTTTGGTCTGGACCTGTTCAAAGTTTTCCGCCCTCAGATCCGCGTTTATCTCCTGCAGGGCAGCGCGCAGGGCCTTCAAGTCGCTCTTGAAGGAGTGGATCTCTTCTAGATACTCTGTCCGGCGCGGGATCTTGGCTACTGAAGACGCCGTGGCCTCCACATCGGTGCTGGCCATCTTCAGCGCGTCTGCAGCCACCTGCCCGAGGCTCTCCTTGTTCTCCTGGGCCTGCTGGCGGACCTGGCCGGCGCGGGCCGCCGTCCATCCCAGGGCGTGGCGGGCAGCCTCGTAGTCTCTCAAGATCCCGAACTGGGCCTGTTGTCTGTCCAGTTCGATCAACCCGGCCCGCAGCGAATCCTCTAGCTGGGCGAACTCCTCGGCTGCATATTTGTCCGCTTCTGCCTGCCGGGCCGCATCCACCTCTCTCCTAGCCCCCTCGACCTGTTCCACGGGCGCCCCCTCGCAGCCGGCCAGCCCACATCCGGCGGCCAGGACCAGCGCCATGTACCTGTTTCCCCTCCCCATATCACGAAGCCATGCGCCTCAGGACCGTATGGAGGATCCCTCTATTTTTATAGTAATTAATTTCCACCGGGGTGTCGATACGGCAACGGGTGGCAAACCGCTTGACCCCTGAAGGCCCCCGCGCCACCACCTCCACCCGCTGTCCCGGCCGCAGGCTGTCGTCCACCTCTATGTCGTAGATTTCCTCGCCGCTCAAACCCAGGGATTCGCGGCCCTCGCCCTCCACAAACTGCAAGGGCAGGATGCCCATGCCGATCAGGTTGGAGCGGTGGATGCGCTCGTAGCTTTCGGCGATCACGGCCTTCACCCCCTGGAGGAAGGGGCCCTTGGCCGCCCAGTCGCGGCTGGAGCCCGTGCCGTACTCCTTGCCGGCCAGGATGAGGAGCGGGGTGCCGGCCTCCATGTAGTTCACGGCCGCCTCGTAGATGGTGGTCTGCCCGCCCTCGGGCAGCTGGCGGGTGTACCCGCCCTCCACCCCGGGCACGAGTTCGTTGCGGATGCGGATATTGGCAAAGGTGCCGCGCACCATCACCTCGTGGTTGCCCCGCCGCGAGCCGTAGCTGTTCCACTCGGCCTTTTCCACCCCGTGGCTTTCCAGGTACCGGGCTGCCGGGCTCTTGGAGGCGATGGAGCCGGCCGGGGAGATGTGGTCGGTGGTGACGCTGTTTCCCAGCCGGGCCAGCACCCGGGCCTGGCGGATGGGCTGGATAGGGTCCACCTCCCGCTTGAGCCCCTCGAAAAAGGTGGGCCGGCGGATATAGGTGCTCTGCGCGTCCCAGGCGTAGCGCTCCCCCTGGGGCACGCGGATCTGGTTCCAGACCTGGTTGCCCCTGAAGACGTTGCCGTATT
>JACPJE010000059.1 GCA_016187725.1 Candidatus Latescibacterota bacterium | reverse complement strand
CTGGCGCGCCCCATGATCGCGTTGTTGTTGATACGTATGGCCATCAGCAGGAACCTCCTTGTTCGAGCTGCCGACTCGGCAGAGAGGGATATTATGTTTGATTATTATGTATTATCAAGTGATATTACATAATATTTATCGGTATGCCCCTTGGAGTCTTGACTTTTTTTCTGACTGACCACCCACTTAAAAAGAAAAAAGGCGGCAAGGGAATTAAAGAAGACGAGGAAACCTGCCGATAGACAGAATGCCCAGGCTCCATGCTGCGCGTGAATGGCCAGTCGCCAGCAACGAGAGTGCAGCGGCGGAGGGGAAGAAGCACCATGGCATTGAGAGTGAACACCAATATCGCAGCGCTGATGTCCCAGCGCTTCATCGGCCGCAATGTCCAGGCGGTCAATCGCCAGCTGGAGCGTCTGGCTTCGGGATTGCGGGTCAATCGCGCCGCCGACGATGCCTCTGGACTGGTGGTATCCGAGGGGATGCGGGGAGAGTTGTCGGGGCTGGTTCAAAATGTGCGCAACGCCGAGCACGCCGTCGATCTGGTGCAGTTGGCAGAAGGGTCGATGCAGGAGGTGAACAATATGCTGGTGCGGATGCGCTCCCTGGCGCTCCAATCCTCCTCGAGCACCCTCAATGACTCCAACCGCGAATCCCTGGCTGCCGAATTCTCCCAGCTGGTCGACGAGGTGGATCGGATCGCCCAGGCGACCAGTTACAACGGGATGAACCTGCTGACCGGATTCGGCAACCAGGTGAGCGCCGCTTCCACCGCGCTCACCGCCAGCGACACCACCGGCGTGACTGAGGTCCAACTCTCGGCGGCCGAGGCCGGCACCTTCAGCTTTATCGACACGGCAGGCGACGAGTTGCTGATCCTGGGCAATGGCATGGTTTCCCAGACCCTGGATCTGGGCACCTTCCTGGATGGCGGCACCGTGGCCACCGGCACCAGTGCGGTGGTCAATTTCGACCGGCTCGGTATCCAGGTGACCCTGGCCGGCTCCGGGGCCAGCGGGGCCACGGGCAGCTATGAAGACGGGGACCTTGACAACGCCACCCTCCTCATCGAGGCCGGCACCGGCGGCGGCTTTCAGATCGGGCCGCGCGACAGCCCCGTCCACCGTCTGGAGTTGGGCATCGCCGATTTGAGGGGTTCGGGCGAGACCTTGGGGTTGGACCAGTTGTCCATCAATTCGCAGAGCGCGGCCCGCCAGGCCCTCGACGGCCTGGACCAGGCCATCGCCGCGGTGTCCGGGGAGCGGGGCAAATTGGGTGCGGTCCAGAACCGGCTCTCCCACACCATCTCTTTCAGCGAAAACGAGATCGAGAATATCCAGGCCTCGGAAGCCTCCATCAGGGACACCGACATTGCCCAGGAGGCCACTGAGCTGAGCAGATCCCGCATTCTGCTGCAGGGCAGCAGTTCCATGCTGATCCAGGCCAATGTGCGCTCCATCCAGGCGCTGACCCTGCTCTAGGCGAGGGCGCCTTTCCTTGACGGCGGCGAAGGCGGCAGATAAGTTTGCTGCATGGCCAGAGAACGCGCCTGATGAGGATAGAGGACTTCCACTTCGATCTGCCTCCGGAACTGATCGCCCAGTACCCCGCGCCCCAACGCGATAGCTCCCGCCTGCTGGTCCTCAACCGCGCCGACGCTTCCATCCAGCATCTGTATTTCGGCGATCTGCCCGCCATGCTGACTCCCCGCGATGCCCTGACCCTGAACCAGACCCGGGTGGTGCCGGCCCGGTTGAAGGGGAAGAAGGCCGGCAGTGCCGGAGCGGTGGAATTGCTGCTGATCCGGCAGGAGGGAGAGCGCTGGCTGGCCATGGGCAAACCGGCCAGACGGCTGGGGCTGGGCAGCCGGCTGGAATTCGGCAAAGGGCAGTTGAGCGCCCAGGTGGTGGAGTTGGATGGGCCCGGGAGGGTATGGGTGCGCTTTGAACCGACTCAGGTCAGCCAACTGCTCCCCTGCCTGGGAGAGATCCCTCTGCCGCCCTACATTCGCCGTCCGCTGCAGGAGGAGGACAAAGACCGCTACCAGACGGTTTATGCCCGGGTCGAAGGCGCCATCGCCGCCCCCACGGCCGGGCTGCATTTCACCGCGGCCCTGCTGGAACGCATCGAGGCGCAGGGCACGGCCATCGTGCCGGTGCTGCTGCATGTGGGCCCGGGCACCTTTGCGCCGGTGCGCTGCGCCGATGTGCGCCAGCACCGGATGGAACCGGAATACTACTGCATAGACGAGGAGAGCGCGGCCCTGCTGCGCCGGCGCCGGCAGGAGGGAGGGCGCATTGTCGCGGTGGGCACCACTGTGGTCCGCACCCTGGAGACGGTGTGCGGGGGGGGCGGGGAGCCGGTTGCCGGGGAAGGATGGACTGCGAAGTTCATCTATCCTCCCTATACCTTCAAGGGGGTGGACGCGCTGGTGACCAACTTCCACCTGCCCGGGTCCACCTTGCTGCTCTTGGTGGCGGCTTTTTCCGGCCGCGAGTTGTTGCTGGAGGCATATCGCCGGGCAGTGGAATCCGGCTACCGTTTCTACAGCTACGGCGACGCGATGCTGATCATCTGACCATGTCAACTAGCTCCGCAGTGGCCATCATCCCCGCTGCCGGCCAGGGCCGGCGGATGGGAGGGGAGACTCCCAAGCAGTACCTGCCCCTGGAGGGACGCCCCCTGATTTGGCACACCCTGGCCTGTCTGGAACGCAGCCCCCTGATCCAGGCCCTGGTCCTGGTGGTGCGCCCCGAAGACCGCCAGCTCGCCGGGCAGGTGGCCGGGGATTTCCCCAAGGTCCGCTGCCTGGTGCCCGGAGGGGAGGAGCGCTGCGATTCGGTGCGGGCCGGGTTGGGGGCCACCACCGAAGGCGATGACATCATCCTGGTGCACGACGCGGTGCGCCCCTTCGTCTCCCAGGCCCTGATCGAGCGGGTGGTCTCAGCCGCCCGGGAATGGGGGGCGGTCATTCCGGCCCTGCCGGTGCGCGAGACCATCAAGGTGGTCGGCGAAGGTCGGGTGGTGGAGACGCCGCTGCGCTCCAGGCTGTGGGCGGCCCAGACCCCGCAGGGATTCAAGCGGTCCCTGCTGGTGGAGGCCTTCGAGAAGCAGGCAGTCGGGGCCACCGACGAGGCGATGCTGGTCGAGCAGCTGGGGCATCCGGTCCGGGTGGTCGAAGGAGAAGTGGGAAACCTGAAAATCACCACCCCGGAGGATCTGGCCTGGGCCGGCTGGTGGATGCGCGCCGGAGGGCAGATGCAGACTAGGAATGTACGCGTGGGCCAGGGTTTCGACGTGCACCGCCTGGAGGCGGGGCGGGCGTTGGTATTGGGTGGGGTGACCATCCCCTTCGAGCGGGGATTGGCCGGGCATTCGGATGCCGACGTGCTGATCCACGCGGTCATGGACGCGCTGCTGGGCGCCGCCGGGTTGGGGGATATAGGCCATCTCTTTCCGGATACCGACTCCCGGTACCAAGGCATTTCCAGCCTGCTGCTGCTGGAGGAGGTGAGGGTCCGGTTGCAGGAAAGGGCGGCCCACATCCTCAATATCGACGCGACCCTGCTGGCCCAGCGGCCGCGGATTGCGCCGCACGTGCCAGAGATGATCGCGCGGATGGCAGGGGCACTGCACCTGGAGCCAGGGCGCCTGTCCATCAAGGCCACCACCACCGAGGGCCTGGGCTTTGTCGGCCGCGAGGAAGGCATCGCTGCCCAGGCCCTGGCCCTGGTGGAATTCTAGCATGGAAGAATACCTCATCCGGCTCAGCGCGGAGCTGGGGCAGTGGCCTCCCGCGCTGATCTACGGGGCCCTGGTCCTCAGCGCGTTTCTGGAAAACGTGATTCCGCCCGTGCCCGGGGATACGGTGGTGGTCTTCAGCGCCTACCTGGTGGGACGGGGCGTCCTGGGTCTGTGGCCGGTGTACCTGGCCACCTGCGCGGGGGGGCTGGCCGGGTTCCTGGCCATGTATTACCTGGGGTACTCGCACGGGCGCACCTTCTTCGCCACCCGGGGCAGGCGCCTGTTTTCAGCGGAGAATATCGCCAGGGCAGAAGCGTGGTTATCCAGATATGGGGTGGCCCTGGTGGCGGCCAACCGCTTTCTCAGCGGGGTCCGCTCGGTCATCGCCCTGGCGGCGGGGATGGGGCGGATGGAGTGGAAGCGGGTGGCGTTCTGGGGCCTGGTGAGCATCGCCTTGTGGAATGGGCTGATGTTCTATGCCGGGCTGCTGGTGGGCCAGCATTGGCAGCGGGTGCTCGAATACCTGGAGGAATACAATCGCGTCCTCTCCGGGGTGCTGGTGCTGGTGGGATTGGCGCTGGCCTGGCGCTGGTGGCGGCGCCGCTCCGGGCCTTGACAATACAATAATAGGGGCTTAAGTTCTCTCTTTCGGCGATTTTTGTGGTGTCACGCGTTTTCACCGATGGTTAATAACCATGAAATACAAGACTTATACCCCCAAAGCCGGCCAGGTCCATCACCAGTGGTTCGTGGTGGACGCCACGGACAAGACCCTGGGCCGCCTGGCTTCGAAGATCGCCCAGGTCCTGCGGGGGAAGCACAAGCCCATCTATGCCCCCCATGCCGACGTGGGCGACCACGTGATTGTCATCAATGCCGAGAAGATCAAGGTCTCCGGGCGCAAGGCGGATCAGAAGCGCTATCACCGCCATACCGGCTATCCGGGCGGCATGGTCACCACTGGCTACCGCCAGTTGCAGGCCGAGCATCCCGACCGGATCATCAAGAAGGCCATCTGGGGGATGCTGCCCCACAATATCCTCGGCCGACAGGTGTTCAGGAAACTCCGGGTCTATGCCGGGGGCGAGCACCAGCACGCCGCGCAGAAACCCCAATCTCTGGAAGTGTAACCCCACCGCGAGGTTTTGGCATCTATGCCTGAGGGAATTTTCGAGGCCACCGGCCGGAGGAAGACTTCGACCGCCCATGTGCGCTTGCACCCGGGTTCCGGGCAGATCTACATGAACGAGCGCGCCGTCCAGGAATACCTGCGGCGTGAGTCCCTGGAAATGATCCTGCTCCAGCCCCTGCAACTCACCCAGTCGCGCGGCCGCTTCGACATCCACATCTCCTGCGTCGGCGGGGGATTGCGGGGACAGGCCAGCGCTGCCTGCCTGGGCATCGCCAGGGCGCTGATCCAGTACGACCCCAACATGCGCGAGGCGCTCAAACGCGCCGGCTTCCTCACCCGCGATCCGCGCCAAAAAGAACGCAAGAAGTACGGTTTGGCCGGCGCCCGCAAGCGCTTCCAGTTCTCCAAGCGCTGAGGCCGGCTTCGCCGCGACCCTGGTCTTTATCCCACACGCCCTTCGATGGCCGCAGCCGTGTTCCCGCGGGAGGATCCCGCGGGAATTCTGCGTCTAAAGGAAGAGGGCGGAGGCCCAACGAGAAGAGGAGTCAGACATGCCAGAAGTAGCCATTCGCGACCTGCTCGAAGCGGGGACCCATTTCGGGCACCAGACCCGCAGGTGGAACCCCAAGATGAAGCCCTTCATCTTCACCGAGCGCAACGGCATCCACATCGTCGATCTGCAGAAGACCGCCAAGAAGATCGAGGAAGCCTACGAGGCGGTGCGCAGGACGGCCCAGGCCGGCAGGTCCCTGCTCTTCGTCGGCACCAAAAAGCAGGCGGTGGATATCATCCGCCAGGAAGCCGAGCGCTGCGGCATGTTCTACGTGACCGAGCGCTGGCTGGGCGGGATGCTGACCAACTGGCAGACCATCCGCCAGAGCGTCCGCCATCTGGATCACCTGGACCGCCTCGCCGCCGACGGGACCTACGGCAATCTGAAGAAGAAAGAGGTGTTGCTCCTGGAGAAGGAGCGCCAGAAGCTCGACAAGGTGCTGGCTGGCATCCGCAAGATGGGGGGGCTGCCCGGGCTGATCTTCATGGTGGACATCAAGAAGGAGCATCTGGCCGTGGCCGAGGCCAGGACCCTCGAGATCCCCTCGGTGGCTATCATCGACACCAACTGCGATCCAGAAGCAGTGACCTACCCCATCCCCGGCAACGACGATGCCCTGCGCTCCATCGCCCTGATCACCCATATGATGGCCGAGGCGGTGATCGAGGGGCGGGCCGCCGGACAGAAGGGGGATGGCCGGAGCGACAAGAGAGACGCGGCGGCGGAAGGGCGGGAGGACGAGGTGAGCCAAAACGACGAGGCGGGGGCAGTCGCGGCGCACTGAGCGCGGTGAGTCACTGGAATTCAAGCGGAAAAGAGCTATGGCAGAGGTCACTACAGAACTGGTAAAAGCGCTCCGGGAACGCACTGGCATCGGCATGATGGACTGCAAGAAAGCCCTGCAGGAGACGGGGGGAGACCTGGAAAAGGCCATCGACTTCCTGCGCAAGAAGGGATTGTCCGCCATCGAGAAACGGGCCGGCCGGCAGGCCACCGACGGCCTGATCGCTTCCTACATCCACCCCGGCAGCCGCCTGGGGGTGCTGGTGGAAGTCAACTGCGAGACTGATTTCGTCGCCCGCACCGGCGATTTCCAGCAATTCGCCAAGGACGTGGCCATGCACATCGCCGCCGAGCAGCCCCTAGCGGTGAGCCGCGAGCAGCTGGATCCCAAGGTGATCGAGCACGAGCGCGAGATCTATCTCGAACAGGCCCGCAACGAGAAGAAGCCCGATCATATCGCCGCCAAGATCGTCGAGGGGCGCCTGGAGAAGTATTATCAGGACGTCTGTCTCCTAGATCAGGCTTTTGTCAAAAATCCCGATCAGACGGTAAAGGATCTGATGGCGGCACTGACCGCCAAGATCGGCGAGAAGATCTCCATCCGCCGTTTTTCGTGCTTCCGTCTGGGCGAAGATGGCTGAGCAGTCGCTGCCCCGGCGCTGAGGGGAGGGAGTGCGACCATGGAAGAGGAAATTGCCCAGGAAGTAAATCAACACATGGAGAAGGCCCTGGAGGCCTTCCGCCGGGACCTGGCTGGCATCCGCACGGGCCGGGCCTCGACCGCCATGCTGAACGGGGTGCGCATCGACTACTACGGCACCCCGACCCCGCTCAACCAGGTGGCCAGTTTGAGTGTGCCCGAACCGCGGCTGATCGTCATCAAGCCCTATGAGCAGCCGCTGATTCAGGTGATTGAGAAGGCCATCCGCGCCGAAGCCAGCCTGGGCCTGAATCCCTCCAACGACGGGGCGATCATCCGCGTCCCCATCCCCGAACTGACCGAGGAGCGGCGGCGCGAGTACACCAAGATCGCCCGCCACCGGGCCGAGGAAGCCAGGGTCGCGGTGCGCCATGCGCGCCGGGAGGGACTCGATTACGTCGAGGCAGCGGTCGAAGAGGGGGACCTGACCGAAGATGAAGGCCGCCAGATCCACGATCGGATCCAAAAGCTGACTGACAAGCACATCGCCGAGATCGAGGAAATCGTCAAGCACAAGGAAAAGGAGATCATGGAGGTCTGAGCGCACCTCCGCATAGTGGAGCGGTCTATCTCGCCGGAGATAGCCCGCTTTTATTTTTTCGGCGGAGGAGACGGGGGATTGCGCCGCTGTTTGTTCAGATCCTCGATCTGGCGCAGGAGCTGGTCTTCGAGGTGGTTGCGCCGCTGGGCAGGAAAGGTGGAGGGTGCGGCAGGTCTGGTTTCCCGCGTGGGCGGGGGGAGCTTGGGCGCCTTGGCCAGCCAGGAGATCTTCTGTTTCTGGAGGTGGACCAGATCCTCGCAGTTTTGCAGATGCGCCTGGCGCTCGACCAGCAGGACGTGGAGTTCGTCGAGGGAGGCGCCCGCCTCGGCCGGGAGTCCGTCTAGAGGTTCCAGTTCGAGACGCTTGAGATCCCCCAGGCGTTGAGCGAGTTGGGCGCTCAGCAGGTGGCTCTGACCGGCCAGCAGGCGCAGGCGCAGGCGTTCTGCCCGCCGTTGCCGGAGGTGATACAGCACCACCAGGCCCAGGGCGAAACCCAGGCCGAGGAGGACGAAGCTGGCCAAATTGTCCATCAGCTACGCAGGGGGAAAAAGGATTCGCTTGCGACACCTCGACTGACAAACTTAATTTATAGGGTTATGCTCTGTGCCACAAGCTGTTGAATGGCCGGTTGATCGCGAGGAGAGTAGGCGTCGATGGAAAAGAGCAACGAACAGGAACTGATCGAAAAACTGCAGGCCGAACTCAACCAGCTCAGGGAGGAAAACCAGAAACTGAAGGCGAGCAACCGGCGCTGGATGCGCCTGGCTGGCATCGAGGATCTGACCGGGCTGCCCAACCGGATCTTCTTCATCACCGTGCTGCTGCCCCAGCACCTGGGCCTGGCGTACAACGACAAGCAGTCCTTTTCCTGTATCATCGTGGCTCCCGACGGCCTGGGCGAGATCAACAAGCGCTATGGCCGCAAGGGGGGCGACCAGATCATCAGGGAGGTGGCGGATTTCCTCAAGGAGCACCTGGACCCCGATGAGAAACTGGTCCACAGCGATGGGTCCAATTTTATCGTGATCATTCCCGGTGCTGAGGGCGGGCACGCCAAGCGCCGGGGCCTGCTGTGGCGGACCAGAATCGCCCAGCGGCGTTTCAACTGCCTCAACGACCAGGTGGGGCTGACCCTGAGCATGGGCACGGTATCGGTGGTGCCCCCCCTGCGCAAACAGCTCAGCGCCAAGGAGGCCGTGGAGAGCATCCTCACCCGGCTGGAGTCCGCCCTGGACCGGGCCAAGCAGCAGGGGGGAGACCGGAACGTCGAGGACCTCAACACCGATTTCCCCGACCCGGGCCAGCGCCGCTGAGGGCCTGCGCCGCTTCCAGCGCTGCCGGGGTCTGATGCTATACCGACTGCTGCTTTCCACGCGTCCCCACCAATGGATCAAAAATCTCTTCGTCCTGCCGGCCTTGGTTTTTTCCGGACATGTCCTGGAGAGCGAGTACGCCCTGCGCGCCCTGGCCGGGATGGGCTGTTTCTGCCTGCTGAGCGGGGCGGTGTACCTGTGCAACGACGTCTTCGACCTGCCTCAGGACCGCCTGCACCCTGAAAAATCCAGGCGCCCCATCGCCGCCGGCCAGGTGCCGGTCCCGGCGGCGATGGTCGCCGCCCTGCTCTTGTTCGCCCT
>JACPJE010000054.1 GCA_016187725.1 Candidatus Latescibacterota bacterium | reverse complement strand
TCTTTTCTTGCCCCCTCACAATCTCTCGTGTTTCAGCTACAGCTTGTTCACCGTTCCGCTTTAGGGCTTCAATTATACCCGCCGCTGAGGAAAGCTCTGTATGGCTTTGTTTCCGTATTTCCTTTTCCAGGAAGTCGAAAAAGGGCTCACCCCCGCTCTGACCTTTCTTCATATTTCCCTCCTAACAGGGAAGAAAGCGGGCCGGCCAGTGGATAGGCACTGGTGCGGGGGAGCGACCCCCTCCGGCCCTCATATTTTGGTGTCTACCTGGTGACTACGATCTGATTATCAAAAAAATAACGGACTTGCGCGGCACCCTCGGCGGACCATTCCTAATCTGTGGGTCGCGCGTTCGAGTCGCGCCGAGGGCACCGCCATCGCCTTACCCATTCCAGAAAGCGCGAGCGGGTCATCGAGTCCGTCGCCCCTGGCCCCCAGGGCCGGCGGCTTTTTTTATGGTGAGAGCGATCCGAGATGCTGAAACTCTACAACACGTCGACCAGGGAGAAAGAGGAGTTCGTCCCGCTGGAACCGGGGCGGGTCCGCGTCTACAGCTGCGGTCCCACGGTGCACGACTACGCCCACATCGGCAACTTCCGCGCCTTCCTCCTGGCCGACCTGCTCAAGCGCTACTTGCGCTTTTGCGGCATGGAAGTCTTCCACGTGATGAACATCACGGACATCGACGACAAGATCCTGCGCCGCGTCAATGCCGGAGGGCGGTCCCTGGGCGAGTTCACCCAGCAGTATGCGGAGGTTTTCTTTGCGGACCTGAAGCTGCTCAACATCATCCCCGCCGAGGTGTACCCCCGGGCCACGGACCATATCCCCGAGATGGTGGGGCTGATCTCCCGCCTGCTGGAGCGGGGATTGGCGTACCAGCGCGAGGGGTCGGTGTACTTCTCCATCTCGCGCTTCCCCGAGTACGGCCGCTTCGCCCGGCTCGACACCTCGGGGATGAGGGATGGGATCAGCGTCGACAGCGACGAGTACGACAAGGACCATATCCGCGACTTCGCCCTGTGGAAGGCCTGGGTGGAGAGCGACGGCGAGGTGGGCTGGGAGGCTCCCTTCGGGCGGGGCCGTCCCGGCTGGCACCTGGAGTGCTCCTGCATGTCCATGAAATACCTCGGGGAGACCTTCGATATCCACACCGGCGGGGTGGACCTGATCTTTCCCCACCACCAGAACGAGATCGCCCAGAGCGAGGGGGCCACCGGCAAGCCCTTTGTGCGCTACTGGGTGCACAATGAATTTGTCAACCTCAACGCCGAAAAGATGTCCAAAAGCCAGGGCAATATCTACCGGCTGCAGGACATCGGCAGCAGCGCCGACGACATCCGGGCTTACCGCTATCTGGTGGTCACCTCGCACCACCGGACCGTGCTCAACTTCACCCCGGAGACCCTGGAGAGCAGCAAGACCGCCCTGCGCCGGCTGACCCAGCTGCGCCAGCGGCTGGCCCAGATCGACCAGGACCTGCCCGGCGGGGACTGGGAGGACCAGGTGGGCCGGGCCCTGGCCGATTTCAGGGCGCATATGGACGACGACCTCAACACGCCCCGGGCCATCGCCTCGGTCTTCGGTCTGGTCAACCAGGCTGAGAAGGCCCTCAACCAGGGGTTATTGGGCAGAGGGGGAGCGCGGGCCGTGCTGGGCTTTCTGGAACAGATCGACCAGGTGTTGGGGATTTTCTACCAGGTGGAGGGCGCCCAGACCCGGCCCGCCGAACTGCCGGCTGAGCTGGAACGCCTGCTCCGGGAAAGGCAGGAGGCCCGCCTGGCCAAGAACTGGAAGATGTCGGATGAGCTGCGGGCCCAACTCGCCGCCGCCGGGGTGGTGGTCAAGGATACCAAGGAGGGGTATGAGTGGAGCTGGGCCTGAGACCGAGGCCACCGCGGAGATCCAGCGGCAGCTGAGGGACTGCCTCCAGGCTCTGGATCGCCTGTCGCCCTTGTGCGGGGTCGGCTCCAGTGAGCTGGGCAGGGCGCTGCGGGCCTTGCTGGAGGAGCTGGCCCGGGAGTTCCCTGCTGGAGCGGGCCAGCCCGCCCTGAGCTGCTGGCAGCACCTGAGGGCCCTCTGGCTGAGAGGAGAAGTGGCCAAGGGCCGGCAGCGTCCCTTCGGCCTGCGCGAAATCCTGTTCGAAGCGCTCTTGGCAGATGAGCACCTGTTCCTCAGACAGAGCGAGTGCAGGCCTTTTGCCGCCCTGCACCCCGAACTGGTGGCAGTGATGCGGGCTGACCTGCGCCATTTGCAACAAGTCGCGCAGGCTGCCTTGCCGGAGTGGATGCTCGCAGGAGCCCAACTGCCAACCCTTCGGGAAGATCCGGGGGGATCAATGCCTGAGGCCGGGGAATGGCCCTGGGAGCAGGTCGCCGTTGAACGCCAGCAGCTAGAGCGCTGTTTTTGCCAGGCAGGGGACTGGGGGGAACTGGCCGAGGGACTGGCGCATTTCGCCCATACCCATGGCCTGGGCGCTTTCTGCGGGTGCCCTGCCTTCCGCCTGGGAGGGGCGCCTGGGGAGGCGAGGCTGGAACCTATACCCGCCTTTGCCGGGTTCACCCTCGCCTGGTTAGAGGGCAATGAGGAGCGCATCGGGGTAATCCGGCAGAACACCCTGAATCTGTTGAGCGGGCATCGGGCGCACCACGTGTTGATCTGGGGGCCCAGGGGGTGCGGCAAGTCCTCCCTCATCCGAGGTCTGATCACCCAGTACTACCCCCAGGGTCTGCGCGGGGTGGAGATCATTCCGCGCCACTACGATCAGCTGGATGAGTTGTTCGAATTGGTGCGGAGCCGCAAGGAGCGCTTCATCGGGGTCCTGGACAATATCTCCCTCAACCGGCACGACCCGGATTTCCGGCAACTGGCCAGCGCGCTGGAGGGGCACCTGGCCCAGTTGCCGGCCAACCTGGTCTTCTATGCCACCTCCAACTACAAAGACCTGATAGACAGGGAAGGTGAGCGCCCCGAAGGTCTGGGGCGGATGCAGATGGACCATGGCGGGGAAGCTGCGCCTCTGGTGAACCAGGGGGTGCGCCCCGCCCTGTACGATCCCCAGCAGGCCGAACGCCTGGACGAGCAGCGGGCCCTGGACGACCGCTTCGCACTCAAAGTGTTCATCGACCTGCCGCGCAAGAGCGAGTACGAACACCTGGTGCTGGCCTATGCGTGCCGGGCCGGCATCCCCATGCCAGAGGCCGATTTGCTGGCGGCCTTCAACATCTGGCGCATGCGCCACAACCACGACCTGGTCGGCGGGCGGACAGCCCGGGATTTCATCATCGCCATCGCCCCCCAGTTCGCCACCCTGCCCAGTCCCTCCACTTGAACGCGGGAGCGGGCCTATCTTCAGCCCCGGAACATTTGCCCAGTTCTGCCAGCAGGTCGAAACCCAGACCCCGCGGGGCCTGCGCCGCTATCTCGATTACGGCAAAAGAGCCAGGCAGGGGACCGGAATGGGCGGAATGCGCCAGTGGTTGGGGCGGATCCTGCTAGACGGCAACCAGGTCTATACCCCCCAGGAACAGGCCCAGGCCTTTGAGATCGCCGCCTGCGAGCGCATCGCCGAAGCCTGGGAGGAGCTGAAAAGGGCGATCCCCGAGTTGGTGATCTTCAGCGGGCCGGTGGACAAGGTTTTCCTGTACCGGCAGATCCTCGCTGTCGACAGCGGGCTGGAGCGCCAGGCCGCCTTTGCCAAGATCCTACAGACCCGTTACCCGAAAAGCTGGGATTGGATCGCCGAAAGGGCAGCGGCCAGGGGCTGGGAGGGGGAAGGGGGTGGCAGGGATCTGTTGCTGGAGGAGTTCCTGGCGCGGCTCGAAGAGATCTCGCCGCTTGCCCGCGAGGGGCTGGGGCAGGACCGGCTGGTGGGTTTTCTGCAGCAGGAGGTGCGCGACAAGGAGGCCATACTGCGCAGGCTGCGGGACGACCTGGAGTTCGCCGAAGACCGCGCCCGCCGCGCCCACCAGAACCTGAGAAAGGCCGAGGAAGAGGGCAAGCTGCTCCAGAAACAGCTGCGGGAGGCCCGTGAAAACGGGGAGAAACTGCGGCAAGAACGCAGCCGGCGCATCCAGCTCGACCGGCAAGCCGCCGAGGCCGGTGGTGAGGTCGAGCGCCTGCGCCAGGAATGCGCCAAACTGGACAGCCGGCTGCGGCAGATGGCCCAGCGCCTGGCTGAGGCCGAGCGCCAGCAGCCGGTGGTGCTGGCCCGGGTCGAGATAACTCAGCTCCGCCAGGTAGAGGCGCGGCAGCTGCTGGGGGTGGATGGGATGCCCGACGAGGAGGAACTCAACCAGCTGCGCCGGCGTTTTGCCGCTGCCCTGCACTCGGACCGGGTGGGGCAGTTGCCCGCCTGGGTGGGGCAACTTTTCGACCAGGTGCTGAGCGCGGTCAACGAGGCGTGCGACCGCTTGAGAAAATAAAGAGCCGCAGGCCTGGTTCTCTCGATGAGAGGCAGACCTGCGGCATGCCGCAAAGGCGCTGGTCAGGCGGCGCGGCCCATCATCTGGTCTAGTCGCCTGGCGATCTGGGCCAGAGAAAGGCCCTCGGTGACGCGCATTTCGTGGATCAGGTGCTTCAACAAGATCACTTCTGCCATGTCGTACAGATCCTTGTTTCCCTGGTAGTCGGCCACCTTGAGCAGGCCTTTGGATTTGTACTGGCGCATTTGATGGATGGACTTGCCGAATAACCCGGCAGCCTCCTCAATGCCGATGAGCTTTGTTTTGCGCACTGCCATAGATAAAGACCTCCTTGTCTTTATA
>JACPJE010000053.1 GCA_016187725.1 Candidatus Latescibacterota bacterium | reverse complement strand
CGCTGGTGGAACGTGACCGCCCACGAACTGATTCCCCTGGGGGAGGAAACCGCGGCGCTCGCCCGCATCGCCGACTATCAGGGCCGGGATCGCGGCGCCTCGCTCACGGCCTTTGCGAACGAACTCGGCGGCCGGGTCGCGGTGATGTCCTACTTCCCGTGGACGATGAACATGAGCCTGGCGAAACGAGAGCAGCTGGTCTGGCTGTGCGACTGGCTCAGTCGCGGGACGATGCCCGTGATCATCGAGACCTTCGTGCGGCTCACGCCATGGGTGCGACGGCACCCTGACGGCCGGCTGGTCATCGGCCTGTTGAATCTGAGCGGCGACACCTATGAGTCGGTTGAGATCGCGGTGCGCACTGACGCGAAACACTTTCAGCAGCTCAGCGCGGGCGGGACACTCAAGCCGCTGCGCGTGCAGCGGGACGGCGACGCAGTCCGGCTTTTGGTGAGTGGGTTCAAACCTTACAGCGCGGAGGTCATCCTATGCAGCGCCTGACGCCGATCCCTGCACCCGCAACGGGAGTTCGGCATGAATGAGTTGAGCCATCTGATCCGCTCGAGCCACCCGGCGAGCGAGTGGGCCGAGGGTTATCCCATCGGCAATGGTCGGCTCGGAGGGATGGTGCTGGGCGATCCGCTGCGGGAGCGGGTCGCCTTGAACCACGACCGGCTGTGGCGGCATTTCTGGTTGTTTCAAGAGCATCACACGGCGGCGGACCTCCCTGAGTTGCGGCGGCTCATCGCCGCGGGGAGATGGGACGACGCCCACGACCTGCTAATCGCGAAGATCCCCGTCTCCAGCCAGGCGCTGTACCTGAATCCATTCGTCCCCGCCTGCGATCTGGGCATCTATCCCTATCACGGGAAGGATGAGGTGAGCGAGTACCAGCGGAGCCTGAACCTGGACGAGGCGATCGCGGAGGTGTCGTACCTTGCGGGCGGCGTCCGCTATCGGCGCGAGTATTTTTCGTCCTGGCCGGCCGGCGTGATCGCGATCCGCTTGTCGGCCAGCCAGGCGGGGCGGGTGCGCGGCGAGGTGACGCTGTCGCGGTTGCTCGATCCCGATTGCGAGGTGAGCGGCAGCTCAAAGCTGGGCGAGGTGGCGTTGGAGGGGAGGTTCGAAGAAGGCGTGCGGTTTGCCGCGGTTGTGCGCGTGGTGCAGCGCGGCGGCAGACTGACAGGGGGGCGGCGGGATTACCAGCCGCCGCCAGGGATGATGCCGCCGAAGGATCTGAACGGATTGCAGTTCATTTTCCGCGAGCAGGATTATCCCCACGAGCCCATCGGGGTATCGACGTGTTTTGACTGCGCCGACGAAGTCACGCTCCTCGCGGTCATCGCCACCGAGGACGAGACCTCCGGTGATTTGGTCGGCTGGTGCCGCGAGAAGCTGAGTGCGGCGCCGGCGGATTTTGAAGAGCTTCACGCCGGCCATGTGAACGATCATCGACAGTACTATCGCCGGGTGAGCTTGGATCTGAACTCGCCGCCACAAAACGTTTCAACGGGTGAGTTGATTGAGGAGAGCAGAAGGAGCGGCATGGTCTCAACGGCCCTGGTCGAACAACTCTTCAACGTGGGTCGGTACCTCGCGATTGCCAGTGGCCGGCCCACCCCTGTGGACCAACCCTCCAAAGCGCCCATCAATCTTCAGGGAATCTGGAATCAGGACCGCCGTCCGGCGTGGGATTGCGACTATCACCTGGATCTCAATCTGCAGATGTGTTACTGGCCGCTGGCGATGGTCAACCTGGGCGAGCTGGTGCCGCCCATGGCCGATTGGTTCTCGGGCCTGCTGCCGGAGGCGCGGCGCGCGGCGCAGGTTCTGTACGGCTGCCGCGGCGCAGTCTGGAGCGCGGTCTGCGACCTGCGCCACCTCGGCACCACCGATGATCTCTGCTTTGGCTGGACCGGCGCCGGCGCCTGGGTGGCGCAGATCCTTTGGCATCACTGGGAGTACAGCGGTGACCGGGATTTTCTGCGCGACAAGGTGTATCCGCTGTTGCAGGAGATCGGCCAGTTCTACGAAGAGTTTTTGAGCGAGGATGCACAGGGACGGCTCGTGCCGGTGCCGAGTGCTTCCCCGGAAATGGGGATCAAGGGGCGCAAACGGTACAGCGCCCTGTCCAGTCCCTCCTCAATGGACCTGGAACTCATCCGCGAGGTCTTCTCGCACCTGCTGGCCGCCAGCGAGGTTCTCGGCCTAGACGCGCACGCGCGCGGCAGGTGGACTGCGATGCTCGACAAGATCCCGCTGCCCCCGATCGACGAGCAGGGATGCCTGCAGGAATGGATGGTCAAGCACGAACCTATTGACCTTGGCCATCGCCATCGCTCGCCGCTGATCGGTCTGTGTCCGGGGGATCGGATCACCCTCGAAGACACCCCCGACTATTACGCCGCCGCCCGCAAGCTGCTGGCGCAACGGCAGAGCAGCCGCGCGACCACGTGCGCGCTGGCCTGCGCCTGGGACGCGCAGTTGTTGGCGCGCTTTTGCGAGGGCGACGCGGCGCTGCAGGAATTGAATCTGATCACTAGGACGTGGCTGATCGACAATCTGTTGCTCTCGATTTGCGACTGGCACGACGACGCGACCACGCTGAACTGGTTCCCCGGCAGAAAGGTGTACCAGATTGAAGCGAGCCTCGGCATGGTGGCGGCCATTGCCGAGATGTTTTTCCAGGATCTGCGCGGACTGCTGCGCCTGCTGCCCGCACTGCCAAAGGCCTGGCCCAAAGGACGACTCACGGGGTTGCGCAGCCGCGGCGGGTTTGGGGTCGATTTGAGCTGGGACGGTGGGCGGCTGGTCGAGGCGACCATTCGCTCGCTTCGGGGTGAAGCGTGTCGGGTCAAATCCTTCACCACGCCCGGCGGGCTTGAAGTGCACCACCGCGGACGCAAAACTGAATCGACGTGCAAAGGGGACATCGCGGAATTTCCCACTGGGCCGGGCGAAGTGTACACCTTGCGGCCAAAGCAGGAAAGAGTCTAAAGATGATCGACGTGGCGACCAGAGTGGAGACGGTGTACGTCGTGCACCACAGCCATACCGACATCGGTTATACCCACGAGCAGCCCGTGTTGTGGGATCTCGGGCGGCGCTTCATCGACGAGGCGATTCGCCTCGCCTGGCGCGATCGCAACGAAGATGAGGATCATTCGTTTCGCTGGACAATCGAAACGATCGCACCGCTCTGCTACTGGCTCGAGCGGGCCTCGCCCGACGACCGGGAAAGGTTGCGGGTCCTCAATCAACTGGGCAGGATCGACATCAGCTGCATGTACCTGAACATCACGCCGCTTTACGACACGGCGCAGCTCATTGAGGCCCTGCAGCCGGTGCACACCCTGCGCGAGACGCACGGCCTGCGGGTGCGGGCCGGCATGAACTGCGACGTCAACGGTCAGAACTGGCAGTTGGTCGAACTCCTCCTCGACGCCGGCGTCGAGGGTTTCAGCATGGCGATCAACGAGGCCTGGGGAGGGGCGCCGCTGCGGATGCCTACCGCTTTCTGGTGGGAGGGGCCCAGTGGGCGGCGAATCCTCGCGTGGAACGGGTTCGGTTACGGCAAAGGGAACGCCATGGGGATCGGCGATTCCGCGGACAAGCTCGAGCGAGAGGGCTGGCCGGCGATGGCGGCCCATCTCGGACAGATCGAGTACCCCTTGCCCATGCTCATGGTGCAGAACATCCATCCCTTCAGCGACAATGGGCCGCCTGACCCGCGGCTCGGTCCCTTCACCGCGGCGTGGAACCGGGCGGGCAAAGCGCCACGGGTGCGCCTCAGCACCCTGAGTGAGTGGTTCGACGCTCTGAGTGCCCACGGCGATGCCCTACCGGTCTGCCGGGGCGACTGGACCGACTACTGGAACTTCGGCTGCGGGAGCAGCGCCCGCGAGCAGGCGACCAACCGAGAGAGCCGCACCCACCTCATCGTCGCCGACCTGTTGCGGGCCACGGCGGGCGCCCTTGCGGGGCAGAACGCTCTGGATACACCGGGCGGGAGCGCGTCGAAGAGCATGCCCGAGGACCAACCGGCCCCGGCAGACGAGTTGGGCCCTGCAGCCATAAGGGACGCCGCTTGGCAGGCGCTCAACCTCTACGACGAGCACACCTGGGGCGCCGATGCCTCGGTCCGGGCGCCCGATTCAGACGATACCCGTTACCAGTGGCTCCACAAGGCGGCCCAGGCCGCGCAAGCCCGAAGCCTCAGCCTGCTCTTGCAGCGGGACGGCTTGGCCTACCTTGCCCGGCGGGTTGAGCGCCCGGTGGGGGAGCAGTCGATCCTGGTCGTCAACCCCCTGCCATGGATTCGGCGTTTGGCCGGGCCGGTCGCCGAGTGCGTTCTGCAGCCGCGGGGACTGGGCGAGGATCCGACCTCGGCGCGGCACTACCAGGACCGTGTCGAAGGTCGCAACTGCAGGCCGACCCACCTCCTGCCGCCGACGGAGGTGCCGGCGTGCGGCTATCGCGTCGTCCGCCTCGGTGAACTGATCGAGATCGACGAGCATCTGGAAATGCCTCCGGACAAGTACGGGGAGGAGGAGGTGGTTGAGAGCGCTCGCTATCGCCTCGCGTTCGACCGCGAGCGGGGTGGCATCCGCTCGTGGTGGGACCTCGCGGCCCGGCGCGAGCTGGTGGACGGGGCGAGTGGGTTCGCGCTGGGGACTCTGGTCCACGAAGAGGTCGCGGACCGGGGGCACTCCTGGCCCCGCAACCTGTTGTGGCGGAGCCCGCCGCCCTTCGACGGGGCTGTGGCGCCACGGGGCTGGCGGCCGGGATGGCGGGCGCGGCGGACAATGCCGACGAGGGTGCTGGTTCATAAGGTCTGGCGGACCTCGCTCGCCGTCGAGGTCCACCAGACCCTGGAGATCCCGACCCTGCCTGGGCTGGTCCAACTGCGCTTCCGGCTTCCACACGACGGCGATCACCTCGAGTGCGACGCGGAGTGGACGATGGGCCTCACGATGCACCCCGAGGCGACCTACCTCGCCTTTCCACTCGCCGTGCCCGACCCCGGGTGTCACCTGGATCTCGGGGGCGTCGCCGTGCAGCCCGGACGCGACCAGCTCCCCGGCTCGTGCCGCGATTATTTCACGGTGCAGCAATGGGTCGACTTCTCGTGCACCGCCTTCGGGGTGACGGTGGCCTGCCCGATCAATCCCATGGTGCAGCTCGGCGACTTTCGTTTCGCCGCGAACCTCCACACCTTCGATCTGCCGCGGGCACTCCTGCTGGGGTGGGCGACGAACAACTACTGGGAGACGAACTTCCGCGCGCACCAACCCGGCCTCGTCCGCGCGCGCTACTGGCTGCGACCGCACGACGGGCCGTTTTGTGCCGCGGAGGCCCACCGCTTTGGCCTCGAAGCGTCCCATCCACCTTTGCTGCAGGCGTTGACCGAGAGCGCTGTCCCGGGGGTGCGGCTTCCCGCCCTAGGATCGCTGCTCGGCCTGCCCGCGCCCCCGGCGGTGGTCGTGCACGTGAAGCCGACAAAGCGCCCGCGGTCCGCCGCAGTCACGCTGACCTGGATCGGAGAGCGCCCAGGGGTCGTCGAGATCGGCGCGGGGCTTCTCAGCTTCAAACGGGCACGGCGCTGCGACGTCTTCGGGCAGCCCGGCGCGGAGCTGAGGTTGAGGAAGGGCAAGGTGGGCATCGAGATGCGCGCGGGTGAGGTGGCCACCATCTGCCTGGAGGAGCTGTCGATGTGAGAGAAGGAGCGCGCTCGGTGGAGATAACCCCCCGCCGGACATCGTGGCCCGACAGTGGCTGGGACGAGGAGATGGGGGCCGGGGTAATCCCAATAAGGAGTTGATATGATGGGGAAGCCAAAATTTTCCCGTAGATTCAGGGGCTATCTTCTCGATATGCATTCACCCGACCCACCCGTGGTCTCCCTGGATCGGCTCGATGTAAAGGAATACATCGAAACCTACAAGGCAGCTGACATAGACAGCATTATCGTCTATGCAAAAGGGCACTGGGGGGAATGTTACTACGACACGAAGGTGGGGCATAAACACCCCGGCCCGAAGGGTGACCTGCTCGCCCAGCTGGTTGAGATCGGCCATAAGAACGACATGGAAGTAGCCGCGTACTACTCGCTTGGGTTCGACACCTGGGCTGCCATCCAGAACCCTGATTGGGCCCAACGGAACGAGGACGGTACCCCGAATATCGCCTGCATCAATCCTCAGAAGTGGCACAACATGTGCTGCAACACGCCCTATCGTGACTACGCCCTTGCTCAGATCGCCGAGATTGCGGGCGGATACGATGTTGACGGGTTCTTCATCGACATCTTCCCATATCACTGGTTCTACGGGATCTGCTACTGCGACTATTGCGAGCGCACGGCGATGTCCACGTTCGGCAAGCGGGTGTCGGAGCTCTCGTGGAACGAACGAGTGGGGTGGACGGCCAGAGAGAGAAAGGTCCTGTGGAACGAGATTCAGGACGCAGTGAAGCGGCTTCGCCCGGAAGCCTACGTCATCGTCAACGGGTACTTCTACACAGAGATCGTGCAGTGCGAGGATTATGTCTACGCGGAGGCATGCTTCGGCACCGGTCTCCCGACACTTCTGACACGGGCTTGCGGCCTGAAATACTATCAGATCGGGCCGGGGGCCCTCTCGCCCATTTGGGATCCCCGCTCGCTTGCCAAGTGCAAGCTCGATATCTCCGGCATCCTGGCGTACGGTGGCCGCGCTATGGTGTATTCAGAAGCCCAGCGGCCCGACGGCACACTGGAGCAGAGCTTCCTGGACATCCTCGGAGCAGTGTACGCCGAGGTCAAGGAAAAACAGGAGTTCGTTGAGGATGCGGAGCCGGTCAAGAGCGTTGCTGTCGTACACAGCGATTCGACACTTCTCTATCACGCCAAGACGGACTACAGCGAGGAGTTCCACAAGCCCGTGGAAGGCGCCGTGGAGTCGGTTTTGAGACTTCATTACCCGGTGGACGCGATCTACGATTGGAGGCTCAGTCCGGAGGAATTGAGCGCGTTTGACCTAGTCGTGCTTCCGGACGCGATATGTCTGGACGATGCCCGCACTGAGATGATACGGGATTACGTCCGGCAGGGCGGCAAACTGTTTGCGACGTTCAAGACCAGCCTCAAGGACGGGGTTGGCAATTCAAGGGAGAATTTCGGTCTCGCCGACGTTTTTGGGGTCGACTACCTGGTCGATGATGCTACCTATACCGTCAATCCGTTCGGCAGCTTCCTCAGATGCGCGGAGCACGAAATCACCACCGGGCTTTCGGGACTGACCTTAGGGATGCCGGGGCCGTTCTTGAAAGTGAGGAGCACGTCCGGCCAGAGCGTAGGATGGCACACGCTGCCGATAACCGCACAGGTCGCGCACCGCTTCGTCAACTGGGGGCCTCCTCCTCCGGGGATGCCGACGGAGTTTCCCGTCATCCATCTGAACGATTACGGCAAGGGCAGGGTTGTGTACATCACGGCGCCGGTATTCCGTTACGTGAAAGACGGGATGAGCTGGCCGAGCCAGCTTGTTGCTAATGCACTCAGGTGGCTGAACCCGGAGCCGAGAATCCATGTGGAGGGATCTTCGTATGTTGAAGCGACATTCTCCAGGCAGTCGGATCCCGATCGGCTTGTCATCCATGTCTTGAACCGTTCTGTTGCTGTTTATGGCGAGGAGGCTCAACCCGTGGGAGCGACGCTGCGCTTGCGGAAAGGCTGGTTCAACGCCCGGAGTGTCCGGGAGGTTTGGCCGGAGAAGAGGGAGCTTGAGATCAAGGACCATGGACACTACCTGGAAGTGACAATACCACCCGTGGGAATCCACACGATTATTACCAGTAGCTCATGAGGCTGCAATCGAGTTGAAGGAAACTGACCTCCAAACCCAACCGGCTCGACGCTGGGATTTCACCATGTCGGGTGACATAGAAGGCTGGAAAGCCTCGTCAAGCATCTCCGCTGTAGTGATGGGTGGAGCGCTATGGCTGAAGCTGCTGCCGCCAATAACGGATCCTGAGCGGCTGAGGTCGTCGCAGTATCAGACCAACGGCCCTCACCACTTCGGGTACCACGATCAGGAATACGACCTTGAGTCGCCGCCGGCACTGGGGATTCCCGCGAACGCAGTGAAGAAAGTGCGCATGCGGATCATGAATTTGTCGCCGGTAACGGACGCTTACGTGTTCTGGTGTGCCGCTGGACAGACGGATTTCGCGGGGGCCGCGCGTTTCACTCTTAAGGCCGATCTCAAGGAGTGGCAGGAGGTCATTTGTCACGTAGACGACAAGTGGGGAAGGACCATCGATCAGATCGTCATCCGTTTTCCCTTTTCAACCCCGCGCGGTGATATATGGATCGACTGGTTGGAGATCAGCGACGGCCCGCAGCGGGTCCCCCCTCCACGCCCCGATCTGTGCAGCGACCGGGTTGTGCCCCGGATCAAGGTTCCAGGCATATCCCAAGCGGACTTCCGGGAGGCCTTCAAGGTTCTGGACGAGTGCTTGGTTACCGACGTTCCGGTGTACGGTTTCCCTTACCCGGTCATCAGACCTGGAGGGGGGTACGGTGTGGGAATATATGAGGATTGGTGGGAGATTGATTCCAGCCTGGCCTTGGCTGGGGCCAAATGGGTAAATCAGGGTTTCGCCGAGGACGTCATGCGGGGATTTGGCGTGGTTCAGGCCCAGAATCCCGATGGCAGGATCGATCCCTTCGGCCGCTCGGCCTTCCGTGGGCAGGTCGGGGAAGTCAGTCAATTTCCGGTTTTTTTCGAAGCCGCGTACGATGTTGCGCGGCGCACAAGCGATCAGAGGTTTTCGCAAGAGATCTACCTGACGATGAAGCGGTACCTCGACTGGTGGCTCTCGCCCGTGAAACGGGACTCCGGGACGGGGCTGGTCACCGGGGTCCACGAGGAAACATTCGGAGAGCCTTTCGACGTTGCGATTGATGGGCTTTCGCAGACCATAGCCCCTGTTGACGACAATGTGCATGTCGCTCTCGGATGCAGCCTTACGGCGAGAATCGGCCATTACCTGGCCGCCGAATTCAAGCTGGGCGAGTACGAAAAGGAGGCCCAAGCGTACGACAAGGTATTTGAGGAAATCAAGGAGGCCATAAACACATACCTGTGGAGTGAAGAAGACGGCGCCTATTACAACTTCAACGTAAAGGAACGCACGCAGCGACGGAGGTTGATCTGTTCCACGTTCGAACCAATGCGCTTGCGGATGGCGCCGCCGGACAAGGTCGAGCGCCTGTTATCCAGGCTGCTCGATCCTGCCTTGTTCAACTGGGGCAAGCTGCCGATGACCACGCTTGCGAAGACGGAAAAAGACTACAAAGAGGCAACGGATGAGGATAACGGCCGCTCATGGTTCGCCGGAGATGTGTGGACCATTCGCAACCTCCCGATAATCGCCGGACTCGAAGACAGTGGCAGACACGATCTGGCCGCCGAGTTGGCATGGACAACCGTCAAGGCCTTCAACCACAATTACTGCGAACTTCTGGTGCCCAGCACCGGTGAGGGTCACGGTGTCAGGCGATACGCTTTCTCCGCATCGCAATACATCCAAGCGATCATTGAGCATGTATTTGGCGTTGACTACGATCAGATGCGCCGAACGTTGCGGGTCGTGCCACGGATACCGGTCGAACTGAAAGGCCAGGATCTGTCGCTGTGCGATCTGATGTTACCGAGTAGTTCGGGCAGCCGTCTGGCGCTTGAAATGAGACACGGAAGAGATGGGGAAACCAGGATTGCTATCGAGATCACGGGGCAATTGCCGGAGGGCAACCTGGAAGTTCTCATGCCACGAAATGGACGTAAGCTGCAAGAAGTCGTGGACGATCAGAGACAGGCATTGCCCCTGATATGGGAGGCCGAGGGACTGACCGGTGTGGCCGGGGTTCGCCTGCCAATGCGATCCTCCATTCGATTGGTGTTCCGGTAAATAGTTAACCGTAGTGTCACATAAATGTTAGAATTCGTCACCTATAATTGTGGGAATAAAAATCGTGTATTCCCCTCTGAAAACGACCGAAATCATTCGATAAGCAATACACAAAGGAGAACTCTTGACAACTCGATCATGGACACCCAGGCAGCACCCGCGGCTTTTCTTCGGCCCGGAAGACATTGCCGACCTGCGCGCCAAACGGAAAGCCGACCAGATAGCCTCCTCCGCGTGGCAGCGAGTGACCCGCAACATAGACGAATCTATGGCACTGGCGATGCCCCAGTGGTCGGACCGGTGGGAGTGGGACACGGGCGCCGACAACCAGAAGAACCTGGGTTCCACAGCCGGAGATTGTTACCGCGCCGTCGCCTGCCTCGGCATGTCCTGGCTGCTGGACGGCGAGAAGCCCCATGCCCGAAAGGCCACCGATCTCTTGATGGCGCTTTGCGACTTCGACTTCTGGACGAGCACGCGCTTCTTCGGCACGGATTACCGCCTGCCCTGGCGCGGGACCCTGGAAACCGCCGGAATCTGCCACCTGGCTGCCTGCGGGTACGACTGGCTATACGACTTCATGACCGAGGCCGAACGTCACCGCCTGCGCACCTGTCTTCTTTACAAAGGCATCCTTCCCCTGGTCCAGGACTGGGCCGATCCGCTCACCCGGCTGCCACTTTCCACGCACATCCTGCCATGGGGCAATTGGTGGCAGAACTGCATCGCGCCGGCGGGCGAAGCGACGATGGCGCTCTACCAGGAGCACCCGCTGGCCGAGCGTTTCGCACGGCTGTGCAGGGAGGGTTCGGACTGGTTCTTCCGGTTTGAGGGGGCCTCGGTTCCAGACATGCCGGAGGAACTGCTGACAGGCGACGTCCCCGGAGTATGGTACCCTGCGAACTTCGACTCCGAAGGAGGCTACTGGGAGGGGTTGAACTATCTGGACGGAGTGCTGTGGAACTCCTTCCTGGGGTGATGAAAATCCGCCATTTTGGGAAAATTTTTCCCAGGGAAACACCATTCCATACTATTACTCGACTTACGATCTTATCTGAATATTTTACAATATTTTAATGGCTAAAAAGGACGGATCAAAAACGGGATCAGTTCTTCTCTGTGCTTGAGGGGTAAATTCATCACCCCAGATCCTGCCTATGAATCTGATGGCCAAGGTCGCGGACTTCATCCTTGACGGGAGCTTCCGCATGGGAGACCGCATGCGCGTAGCGAACATCGGAGACAGCCGGGAAGGTTGGTGCACCCTTCCGGCAGCGACGGCGTATCTGGCCAGAAGACTTCGACACTCCGGCCTTCAGTGGTTCCTGCACAACTCTCAGAACAACCTGAAGGAGGCCTCGCTGGTCCCTTTCTTCGAGCAGCCGGTCTTCACCTTCCTGTGGTACGATCCTGCTCTCAAACCCGAAGAGCCGAAACATTCCGTCCCGGCGAAGCTCTATCCGGGCGCCCAGTGGGCCGTCATGCGGAGCGGCTGGGGGCATGAGGACAGCATGCTCGTGTTCAAGTCGGGCGCTACGGCTGGGCACGCGCATCCCGACGCCGGCTCCTTCGTCCTCTACACGCGCGACGAGCTGCTTCTCATCGACTCAGGCGTCTGTGGATACGAAATGCCTGAGTACCAGGGCTACTATCACACGACCCGCGCACACAATACGATACTCGTCGGAGGCGAAGGCCAGATCAAGCGTCTCCCGGGGGAAATCATCGACCACGCAGGCGTTCCCGGGCTTGGATTCACGCTCGGAGACGCGACTGCTCCGTACGAGGGGAGGCTGAAGAAGTTCATCCGGGGCGTTCTCTTCGTCGGAGATGAGTACTATGTCGTCTTCGATCAGCTTGCCAAGAACACCAATGAACCCTTCCAGTGGCTGCTCCACTATGATGGCAAGATGACGCCGGAATCCGAGGGGTTGGTTATCCGCAAGGGCGGCGCTGCGGTGCTTGTCAACATAGTCGAACCGGCCGCTCGCACGATAGACATTCGGCAGGGACTCAAGAGCTACCACGAGGAGCTGAATCTCGTCAAGAGCACCGAAGAGAAGCAGGCCGAGCTACAGGTTGGGGATTACCTGGAGATCACCCCCGCCCGCAACGCCTCCCGCCGGCAGTATCTCACAGTCCTATATCCCTTCGACGCGAAGGCGCCAGTGCCAAAGGTCGAGGCCGCGAGATCGCCCGCCTGGATCGCGCTCCGAATAGCGCGGCAGGGCGAGAACGACCTGATCGGGCTTCGCCAGACCGGCGCGCGCCGCCGGGTTCCGCTGGGCGGGGTCGACACCGACGCCGACTTCTTCTGCGTCACCTCGGGCGAGAACGGAAGGCCCTTGAGGGCAATGATGCAGGCCGGTACGAGTCTCAAGATCGGCGGCACGACTCTTGCGTCCTCTCCAAGACGGGCTACGGTTGCTGTTGAAATGTGATTAGCTGAGTGCTTCGGGAGGTGTTCGAGGAGAATACCGGCGAGGAGTTGATGGAAACTGGCATGGAAATCGGAATATCTGATCCCGAGTTTAAGAGTTAGCATTTGACAGTTTGAGGTCGTCAGGGTTGATTAGAACTGGAGCATTCTCAACGACTTGCAACCCGGAGGGTACTGCTGCGATGACCGCCTTGCCGGTAAATCCAACCCAGCTGGCCGAGCTGT
>JACPJE010000034.1 GCA_016187725.1 Candidatus Latescibacterota bacterium | reverse complement strand
CCGCCGCCGCCGCGGAGTTGCGGGGACGGCACGGTCTGGGCGGGGAGCTCGTCTACACCCACGCACTCAAGGGGTTCGCGTTTTCAGGGAATGCGGACGCCGTGGCCCGCGATTCCAGGGTCGCGTACGTGGAACCCGACCAGGTCGTCGCCATCGTAGCTCAGACGACCCCCACGGGTGTCGACCGCATCGACGCGGACCTGAGCGCCATCGCCAATATCAATGGGACCGACGATCGGGTCAATGTGGACATCGCCATCATCGACACAGGCATCGACCCCAAGCACCCTGACCTGTACTTTTACAAGGGGGTGACTGTCGCGGGCGCGGGCCCTGCCGGCGGCAAGGACAACAATGGGCACGGCACCCACGTGGCCGGGACTGCCGCAGCCAAGGATAATACCATAGGCGTGGTCGGGGTGGCTCCGGGCGCCCGGCTCTGGTCAGTCAAGGTACTCAACGGCAGTGGCAGCGGAACCATCAGCGGCGTGATCGCCGGGGTGGACTATGTCACCAGGAACGCCAGCCAGATCGAGGTGGCCAACATGAGCCTGGGGTGCGAGTGCGCGAGCGCTTCCCTGGATGCGGCCATTGCCAACTCAGTGGCTGCCGGGGTCACCTATGCCGTGGCCGCGGGGAATGATGGCAAGGACGCTGCCACCTTCAGCCCGGCCAACCACCCGGACGTGATCACTGTCTCTGCGATCGTGGACACGGACGGCAAAGGTGGGGGCCTGGGTGCATCCACTGGCTATGGCGCGGACGACACCTTTGCCTCGTTCAGCAACTCCGGGGCGACCATCGAACTGGCGGCCCCCGGGGTGAAGATCCTCTCCACCCTGCGGGGGGGAGGGTACGGCGAAATGAGCGGCACCAGCATGGCCTCGCCCCACGCGGCCGGAGCAGCAGCCCTGTACAAGGCGACTAACCCCGGCGCTGCGCCCGCCGATGTCAGAGTTGCCCTGATCGCCGCTGGCACGCTCCAGAGCGATCCCAACGGCTTCACCGGCGATACCGACGGCTCCCCGGAGCCTCTGCTCAACGCGGCGAGCCTGTAGGCCATTCTCACCTTACAAAGCTTGGAGCACAGTGGGTATCTTCCCACTGTGCTCTTTTTTTTGGCATTCCCCTTTTTGCCGAGGAGATGGGCATGGCGAAAATTGTTATACTAGGAGGACTCTTGCTGGGACTGCTCGGCCTGGCAGTGCTGGGGCAGGCAGTGGGCGGGGCAGAAGAAAAAAGTGTCCCTGAGTCCGGGTTCGGGGTGTCCGTATCCACGGACCGGATCAGCTATGCGGCAGGCGAACCAATCACTCTCAAACTCCGCGTTTTCAACCGGACCAAAGAAGCGATCGGGTTTCACTTCCGGGACGCGCAGCGGTTCGACTTCATCCTCAAAGATGAGAAAGGCGACGAGGTCTGGCGCTGGTCCGGGGGAATGATGTTCGCGCAGATGCTGGGAAAAGAAGAGCTGGGTCCGGGTCAGGAAGAGCTGGTCTATTCAGCGACCTGCGAAGAAAAGCTCAGCCCTGGGACCTATGCGCTCACCGGTGTCCTGGTCGCCCAGGACAACCCCATGTCGGGAAGTATCTCTATCTCGGTAAAATGACAGGTACCAGGTCTGCTCCCCCTTGCCCCCTGCCCGGAAACCCCCTATCCTTCTCCTCCCCATTCCAAGCTATTGAAAGGACCTCGCATGGCCGAACTCGAACGGCGCCGGCTGGGAAAAACCGGCATGACCCCCAGGGCCCTGGGACTGGGCTGCGCCTTTTTCGGCGGCGCTGAGGTCACCGACGATGAGGCAGTGGCCGGCATCCGCCGCGCCATCGAACTGGGCCTCGACTATCTGGACACCTCGCCCCTGTACAGCGAGAGCGAGCGGCGGGTGGGCCTGGCCCTCGAAGGAGGCTGGCGGGAGCGGATTTATCTTCAGACCAAGACCGGCACCCACCCCCTCAAGCGCGGCGATTTTTCGGCGGCAACCACCCGCTGGAGCGTGGAGAACAGCCTGCGCCTGTGCAAGACCGACTACCTCGACGCGGTGCTCATCCACGACCCGCCCGACATCGAGACCCCCCTGGCCCCCGGCAATGCCCTCGACGAGTTGCTCAAGATGAAGGCACAGGGCATTATCGGCCATATCGGGCTGGGGGTGCGGCAGCACGAATTCCACCGCCGGGCCATCGAGACCGGCCACCTCGAGATCGTGCTCAGCTACCTCGACTACACCCTGCTCGACCAGTCAGTGGCGCGCACCACCCTGCCCCTGGCCCGGGAACGGGGGGTGGGCATCATCCTGGCCAGCGCCCTGGGCATGGGCCGCCTGGCCGGCCCCGAGCCCGACCCCCAGGCCGAGCCCAAGGCCCACGCCATCTGGGCCTGGTGCCGCCAACGCGGCGTCAATATCCGCCACCTGGCCCTGCAGTTCTGCCTGGCCGCCCCCATCGAGGGGATCGCCATGTCCGGCCCCTGCACCCGGCAGCAGGTGGAGGAGGTGTACGAGGCGGCCACCGCCCAGGTGCCCGCCGAGGTCTGGCGGGAGTTCAAGGCCGAATTCGGCGTGGGCCTCTGAGTGAACTGGTCCCTGCTCTTGATGGATTTTGTGCCGCTGCTGGTCTTTGTCGTCGTCGACAGCCTCAGCAACCTGCGGCGGGCCGTGGTCTGGGCCCTGGCAGTGGCCGGCCTGGAATTGATCTGGGAATTCTGGACCTTCGGCGAACTCGACGAGTTCTCCATCGTCTCGACCCTGCTCATCCTCGTCTTCGGCGGCCTCTCCCTCAAATACGACAACGCCCTCTTCATCAAGTTCAAACCCGTGGTCCTCAGCCTCTTCACCGCCCTGGCCCTGCTGATCACCTGGGGCCTGGGCAAACCCTTGCTGGTGACCGCCATGGACCGCTACGGCCAGGCCCTGCCCGCCCAGTTCCAGCAGTTGGCCCACCAGCCCCACATGCAGCAGATCCTGGCCAGGGCCACCTTGTACCTGGGCTTCGGCTTTCTCTTGCACGGGGGAGTGGTGGCCTGGGCCGCCCTGCGCCTGGGCAACTGGGGCTGGCTGCTCACCCGCAGCGGGGGCGCGTATCTGATGATGTTTGTGGCCATCTGGCTGGCGGCCCTCTGAGGGCAAAAAAAACGGACAGGAGCACCGCCCCTGTCCATCCCTTCCCAGAACCGCAGTTCAGAATCTGGAATCCGCCACCGCTTTGTTGTCCCAAGCCCCCACGATAGTCACCGGCGTGTTGATCCCCACGATGCGGAAAACCTCGTCCATGTCCGGGTTGGCCAGGGCCACGCAGCCGGCGGTCCAGTCCTGGCCCCGCCCGCCGCCCGAGTGGATCTGGATGGCGTAGCCGATGCTGGCCCGCCTGGATATCGTTCCCTTGCGCTTGCCTTCGTTGAAGCGTTTGATGTCCTCGGCATTGGGGTAGTTCAGGTCCAGGGCCTTGTGCCCGTCGGGCCGCTGGCGCTTGCCGATGATCCGGTACTTGCCCTCGGGGGTGACCTTGTCGCCCTGCATGCTCTTCTTGGCCATCCAGTTGGCCCCCAGGTCCGCCACGTAGCGCTTCTTGAGCCGGCCGTCGTAATAGAGGTAGCAGGTGTGGCTGCTCTTGTCCACGATCAGCGCGTAGTTCCCCTGGCGGGCCGAGACCTCGACCGTCTCCTTGGCCCACTTGCTCCAGCGGTCGCGGTTGCCCCGCAGATAATCGGCGATATAGTTGCCGGTGCTCTGCCGCACCCCGTTGACGATATTGGCCACCTCCAGGATCTTCTGGTCGGCCGGGTCCAGGTCGCCCCGGTACAATTGATTCTGGGCCGCGCCGAGGATGAGTTCGGCCTTGGTGAGGTTCCGGTTGTAAGCCCGGTGCTTGGGGAGGCCCCGGATGCTCTGGAAGGCATCCTGCAGGTTGGCGCTGATTTCCTGGAACTTTCCCTCCAACTGGGTCTGGCGGGCTCTGCGGGCCTCCAGCGCGGCAATGGCCGCTGCCTGCGCCTGATGCGAGGCCGCCAGGGCGGCCGAAAAGGCCGGAGTATAGTCCCGCATCGGCTCGAACCATTCCCCCTGCTCCACGCGGATCTTGCGGAAAGAGGCGTCGAGGGAGTCTTTGGCGGCCTCCAGGAGTTCGGGGGCGTACTGGGCGGCCCCCTCCTCCTCGGCGTACACGATATCCCGGTTGGCGATCTCCAGGGTGTGCTTGGGGGGGACCGCACAGGCGGCGAAGCAGGCGCCGGCCGCCAGCAATACCCAGGTAAAACCAGACGAAAGAACAGGCAGAAGTCTGCGGATCTGCATAGCACTGCGGGCCGAAAACAGGGGGCTGTGGGGAAAATTGAACAGCATAGATCGAGGATGTGTTCTAAGGTAAAAGGGTGACCTCTAAATGTCAAAGGCTTTTGCCAAAAAATCCGCTTCCCCCGATTCTACCAGCCTGAAAGCCTCCTCTCTGGCCGCCACCAGCAGCTCCTCATCCCTGGCCAGATCGGCTGCGGTCAGGTCGGACAGGCCGGCCTGGCGCAGGCCCAGCACCTCGCCGGGCCCTCTCAATTCCAGATCCCGCCGGGCGATCTCGAAGCCGTCCTGGGTCTGGCACAAAACCTGCAGGCGTTCCGTCTCTTCTGCGGCCTGGCTGCCGGCGATCAGGATGCAGTAGGACTGGGCCGCTCCCCGCCCCACCCGGCCGCGCAACTGGTGCAGCTGGGCCAGCCCAAAGCGCTCGGCGTGTTCGACGATCATCACCGTGGCGTTGGGCACGTCCACCCCCACCTCAACCACCGTGGTGCAGACCAGGGCCTGAATCTCCCCCTCTTTGAAGGCCCGGGCCACCTGATTCTTCTCCTCAGCCGTCAATTGTCCGTGTAGCAACCCCAGCACAAAGCCCCCTAGGGGGCCCTCCCGCAGCTCGGCAAAACCTTCGCTGGCCGATTTGACCGGCAGTTTTTCCGACTCCTCGACCAGCGGGTAGACCACGTAGACCTGGCGCCCCTCCCGGATCTGGGAGGCGGCAAATTCCAGAATTTGGGGCCGGCGCTCCACCCCCCGCAGGGCCGTGCGCACCGGCTTGCGCCCCGGAGGTAGTTCGTCGATCGCCGAGGTCTCCAGATCCCCGTACAGGGCCAGGGCCAGGGTGCGCGGGATGGGAGTGGCGGTCATGACCAGCAGGTGGACGCCGGGCCCCTTGCGGTGGAGTTCCTCCCGCTGCGCCACCCCAAAGCGGTGCTGCTCGTCGATGACGGCCAGTCCCAGGCCGGCGAACTCCACTTCGTCCTGGATGAGGGCGTGGGTGCCGATCACCATCTGGGCCGCCCCAGTGGCGATGGCGGTCAGCGCCTCCCGCCGGCGGGCCCCTGGCAGCCCGCCCACCAATAGTTCTACGTTCACCCCCAGAGGACCGACCAAGGCACCGAGGGTGGCTCCGTGCTGTTCGGCGAGGATCTCGGTGGGGGCCATCAGCGCCGCCTGGAAGCCGGCCTCCACGGCCTGGAGCATGGCGGCCAGGGCCACCAGGGTCTTGCCCGAGCCCACGTCTCCCTGCAGCAGACGGCTCATCCGCACCGGCTGTTCCAGGTCCGCGGCGATCTCCCCCAGCACCCGCTGCTGGGCTCCAGTCAGGGGGAAGGGCAGGCCGGCCAAGAGGGCCGGCACCAGACGCTGACTGCGGGCCATGGGCCAGGCGGTCTGGGCGCGCCGGGCCAGGCGCCGGCGGGCCAGGCGCAGTTGCAGGGCGAAGCACTCGTCGAAGGCCAGGCGCCGGCGGGCCCCTGCCACCTCCTCCCAGCTGCGGGGAAAGTGGACCTGGCGCAGGCTCTCCCCCAATCCGGGCAACCCCAGTCGCTGCAGCAGTTCGGCGGGCAGGGGGTCCTGCACCTGGGGGACAAACTCCTCCAGGGCCGCGTGGACCAGCCGGCGGAAGCCCCGGCTGCGCAGCCCCTTCTCTTTCATATCGGCGCTGGTGGTGTACAGGGGGATGATGCCGCCGGTGTGCAGCAGTTCCGGCTCGCCGGTGAGGGCGACGAACTCGCACTCGGGATGGGTGATCTGCAGCCGGCCCTGGAAGTGCTCCACCTTGCCGCTGAGGGCCAGCACGTCCCCTTCGTCGAAATGGCGTTGTAGATAGCGCGCCCCCTGGAACCACACGCAGGCGATCTCCTCGGTCCCATCCTCCACGATCAGCACAAAGCGCGGCCGGGCTCCCGGGATGAAGCGCTTCTGCCGCACCTGCCCGATCAAGGTCACCTCCTGGCCGGGGGGGACCTGGGCGATGGGCAGGATGCGGCTGCGGTCCAGGTAGCGCCGGGGCAGATAGTAGAGCAGATCCCGGACCGTGCTGATACCTGCCTCGCCCAGCACCGCCGCCCGCCTGATCCCCACTCCCTTGAGCTGTGAGACCGGAATTTGAAGCCCTGTCGGCTGATCCATTCGCCCTGAGGTAGTGTTATCTATTAGTATAACATTTAATACTAAATAATACTAATTATTTTTTTATTTTTGCCGATTCAATAGATGTAGGGGTTCAACGAGGAGTACACGACGAGGAGAGGTATAGATGAAACCCGCGAGCCGCACACCCGATCTGCCCAAAGCACTGAAGATAGGCACCCGTTTCCTGCTGTCCTTCGAGGGCCCGGACGCCGCAGGCCCTCCCTATCACGGGCGCCTGCAGGAATGGAGTGCCGATGGCTGTCTGTGCATCGACGCCCCCTCCCATTTCCAGCCCCAGCGCGGCACCCCCGTGACCCTGCAGAGCCTGGACCCCAAGAGCTACAGTTTCTCCAGCGAGGTCATGGGATACAACCGGCTCAAAGGCCGGCTGCCGGTGCTGCTGGTAAAACCGCCCCGCCGCCTGGAAGAACAGCCCAGACCCCGTTCGGCCTACCGGATCTCCGCCTGCCTGCGTGCCCAAGCCAAGTGGGCGGAGCAGGACGAAACCCTCAGCGCGCCGGGGGTGGTGGCCAACCTCAGCGGCGGGGGAGCCCAGATCTTCCTGCGCCGCAAGCCAACGGCCCAGGCCCTCAGCCTGGAACTGGCCCTGCCGCAGGAATTTATCGAGGAGGCCGCCCGGCGCCAGCTCACCCGCAACGGCCCCACCCTGACCAGCGCCGCCCTGTTCAGGGAACTCTTCCACAGCACCTGCGAGCGCATCCGCAATTCCTTTGCCCTGCAGGCCCGCATCGTCCATGTGCAGGTGCGGCAGACCCAGCAGGGCCCCATCTACGCCTTGTCGCTGGCCTTTGCCGCTCCGCACGAAGGCTGTTTCCGGCTGGTCAGCTTCCTGGAACGGCAGGCCCTCCGCAAGGGCGTGACCGGGGCCCCGGATTCCCGGAGGGCCCCTCCGCTGGCCAAGGTGGCCTGACCCCCGCGCCGCGCTGCACCCCTGGCGGAACTACCGGAAAACTTGACAGATAGGAGGGGTCGGGGTACCTTTAATCACCCCTTCGCCACCCTCCTTCCACCTGAACCCGAGGTCAGATGCCCGCTCGCCGCACCAGCTTTGCCCAGTATCTCCTCGGCTCCCTGTCCCTGGAAAGGCCGCCTTTCTTCTACGCCTATTCGGGCATGTGGCTGCACCTGGTCCTGAGCCTGGTCCTGGTGCCCCTGCTCGCCCTGCCTTTTCTGGACTCGCTCAGCTACCTGGTGATCGCCAGTCTCAGCCTGGGCATCATCGTCTACAGCGTGTTGGCCCGCGAGTACGGCCTGCTGATCAATATCTTCTCCTACGGCCTGTCTCTGGCGCAACTGACGCCCCTCAAGGCCCACCACGCCCCGCTGATGATGGTCGCCATCCTCCTCGCCCTGGCTTCCTGCTACCTGATCCTGAGCCAGCAGTACCGCCGCTACCTCAGGGAAGTCTTCGGCGATGAGCACGGCATCCCCCTCTGGATCGCCGGGCTCACCCTCCTGGTGATCATCATGCTCTTTCTCTACGGCCTGACCCTGGTCAATGCCTAGCGGATCTTGAGGGTGGCCAGGCCGCACAGGGCCAGGATGCCGGCCACGATCCAGAAGCGGGTGACGATCTTGGTGTCGGCCAGTCCCTGGGCCTGGAAGTGGTGGTGGACCGGCGAGCGGTAGAAAAAGCGCCGGCCCAGCCACTTGATCCCGATCTTCTCCTGCACCAGCACCGAAAAAGCCTCGCCCACGAAGATTCCCCCGACGATCAAGAACAGAAACTCCTGCTTGATCAGCACCGCCACCGTGCCCAGCAGCCCGCCCAGGGCCATGGACCCGGTGTCGCCCATGATCACGTTGGCCGGGTAGGAATTGAACCAGAGAAATCCCAGGCAGGCGCCAAAGACGATGGAGCAGATCACCGCCACCTCCCCCACCCCCGGCATGAAGGGGAAGATCAGGAACTCGGCGATGCGGATATTGCTGCACACGTAAGCGAAGATCCCGAAGACCGCCACCACAAAGGCCACCGGCACGATGGCCAGCCCGTCCAGGCCGTCGGCCAGGTTGACGGAGTTGGAGATGGCGATCACCGTGAAGATGGTGAAGGGGATATAGCCCCAGGACAGATCCAGCACCGGGGTCTTGAGGAAGGGCAGGTAGAGCTGGGTGGCCAGGCCGGCGGGCAGGGGCGAGGTCGCTTCGAGCGCGTAGATCACCCCGAAGAACAGGCCGTAGATGAACTGCAGGGCCAGCTTGGCCTTCTCCGAAAGCCCCCGGTCGCTGCTGCCATAGCGCACCTTCAGGTAATCGTCCACCCCCCCCAGCGCCGCGAACCAGACGATGGCGCCCAGGCACAGCAGGGCGAAGGGATTGTAGAGCTTGCACCACAGCAGGGCGGCCAGGAGCACCGCGGCGATGATCAGGCCCCCGCCGTAGGTCTTGGTCTGGTGCTCCCCGGCGGGGAAATGGGCGTAACTGCGCACCACGTCCCGCTGGCCGCGCCGGTAGAAATAGAGGATCAGACGCCCGCCGAAGAGGATGGTGAAGAGCAGGGCGGTGATGGCCCCGGCAATGGCCCGGAAGCTGATCGAATTGAGCAGCCGCAGGAAGGAGAGGGCCTCGAAGGTATCGTACAGGTAGGTGCCCAGATAGTAGATCACGCGGCCTCCTTCACTGCTCGCCAGCCTGGCGCCGGTGCTGCTGCTCCAGGGCCAGCTGGTTGAGTTCGGCGATCAGCTGGCGCAGGTTTTCCTTCAGGGGAAACTCCGGTTTGAAGTAAGGGGACATGGCCAGGAGCTGCTCCAGCCTTTCGCCCACCTCCTGAGGTTGGAGCACCTCCCGCTGGAGCAGGCGCCTCAGCGTGGAGACCACCTCCTGGCGGAACTGCCAGTTGGGGTGCAGGTAGAAGCGCTGCAGGTGGGCCAGGAGCTGGGGCCGCACCGCGATGGCCCCTAGGGCCCGCAGGGCCTGGACCACCACCCCCGCCCTGGGATCGTCGAGCCGCGCCACCAGGGCGTCCTCGATCCGCTCGCCGGGGGCGAAGAGTTCTCCCAGGGCCTGGGCCGCGGCGGCGCGCACCTCGAAGTAGGGGTCCTCGCGCAGGGCCTGGAGCAGGCCCTCCTCCACCCTTTCATCGGCCACCTGCAGCAGGCGGATCCCCTGCTCGACGATGTTGCGGCGCAGGATCCCCACGTGGAGGTAGTCGCCCCCGCAGCAGCGGCGCAGCCAACTGGCCCGCTTGCGGTCCCCCAACATGGCCAGGAGCAGGGGCAGGCGCTCCCGGTACTGCAGCTGGCCCACCAGCTTGACCCCCACGTTGCGCCGGCCCAGCGGGATTTCGTACCACCCTTCCGAGGCCAGCAGGCGGTCGGCCTGGTAGCGCAGGTAGGCCAGCTCCCTGGCATCGAGGCGCTGCACGCCCCCTGCCTCCTGGAGGCGGCGCTGCACGTGGCGCAGCAGGCTGTTGGGATCGCCGGGCAGGCCCGGAGGGCGCTCGGGGAATTCCAGACTCAGCGGCGGGGGGCGCCTGCCCTCTGCCAAATTCTCGATCTCCTTGAGTATCAGCTCCAGGCTGTCGCGGCGCACGGTGCTGCGGGCGGCTGCCCCCATCTGGCGGCGCAGTTCCGGGGCGCCCATCAGCTCGATCACCTGACAGGCCAGGCGCTGCCCGTCCAGCCGCGAGACCACCCGGCCCTCCGCCCAGAAAACCTCCTGGTAGAGCACCCGCGCCGCCCCTGTCCGCTCCAATTCGCGGGCGTTGAGCGCCTGGTGGTCCTCGGCGGCGGTGACCAGGGGGACGATCAGGGCGGGCAGCCCGCAGGTGCAGACCTCGGTCAGGGTGCCTGCCCCCCCCCGGCAGATGACCAGGTCGGCGGCGGCGTAGGCTTCCTGGATGTTTTCCATGTACTCGAAGCGGCGGTACCAGGCCGAGGTGTCGCCGGTGATGCCCAGTCCTTCCAGGCGGCGCTGGGTGTCCTCCACCGCATGGTAGTCGTCTCCGGCATAACGCCCGGTGATGTGCAGCACCAGCAGATCAGGTTCCCGGCGCCAGCGCGGCAGGGCCTCGACCACCGCTTCGTTGATGGCCCGCGAGCCCCCTGAGCCGCCAAAGGCCAGCACCACCCTGGCCTGTCCGGGGATGCCCAGGCGCTGCCGGCTCAGCGCCCGATCCGCCTCCAGCACCTCGCGCCGCACCGGGTACCCCACCACCGCCACCCGCCGCATGTCGAATTCGTAGCTAGCCTGCTCGAAGGCCACGCCGATGCGGTGGGCCAACCTACCTGCCCTCCGGTTCAGCAATCCCGGATAGGCATTGGGTTCGTAGAGGAAGATCCTGGCCTTGGAGAGCCCCAGCTTGCCCAGGAAACCGGCGGCCAGCACGATGGGCGCGCTCACGTACCCGCCGGTGGCGATGATCAACTGGGGCCGGAAGCGCATCAGGATGAACAAGGCCTTGAGGATGCCCAGCCCCAGCACCGCGCCAAAGGCCAGCAGCGCCCCCAGCGAGTGGGAGCGGGGAAAAGGCCTGGCAGCGACAAAGCGCAGCGCATAGCCCCGATTGGGCACCACCCGGGCCTCCAACTTGTCGCGGGCGCCCACGTAGAGGAATTGGGCATCCGGCTGCGCCAGCCGGAGTTCATCGGCAATGGCCAGGGCCGGGTACACGTGGCCACCGGTCCCGCCTCCGGTGAGCAGGTATCTCATCGCGGTACTCCAGGGGGCATAGCAGGGGGGTCAGGGAGAGGAAAAATGAGCCGGTACGGGAAGGATTGGAAGCATCTGTTTTCTAAAATAGGCACAAGCCCTGCTGCAGACAAGCCGCAACGCCCCAATGTATGGGGCGTTGCGGGGGCAGGGCAGAGGGGCGGGGCCCGCTAGATCTGCTCCACTGCTTCCGCCGGCACCCAACCCCCCAGGCCGGTGGGCAGGCGCACCAGCACCCAATCCCCCTCGCCCCTGGCCAGCAGCAGCCGGGTACCCTCGTGGACCACGAAGACCGGAGTCTGCTGCGGATCTGGGGCGCTGCGGGCGGTGATCTCGGCGGCGAGGACCACCACCTGGACCTGGGTGTGGCTGTAGAGGCGGGCGCCCAGGTAGAAGCCGGTGCCCACTGCCAGGCAGCTGCTGGCGACCAGGAGCCACAACTGCCACCAGCCCGACCAGTTCCGGCGCCACAACCGCCATCCCCCCAGCGCGCAGGCGGCCAGGAAGCAGGCGCTGAGAACCAGGCTCAACTCGTCGAGGGTGGGAAAGAGATAGAGATCCTCCAGCCACTCCCCCGCCGGTCCCTTGACCTTGTCCAGCTTGAACTGCTCGGCATAGTGCAGGTTGGCGCGGATATCGGCGTCGCGCGGGGCCAGGCGCAGGGCCCGCTCGTACCAGAGCACGGCCTCCCCCAGGTGGCCGGCCTTGAAGCAGGCGTTGCCCAGATTGTAGTAGACCCGGGGATCGCGCACCCCGGCCCCCACCACCTGCAGGTACTGGTCCCGGGCCTGCTGGTACTGCCCCTGCCGGTACAGGCCGTTGGCCTGGTTGTAGCGGTCCAGCGGGGTATGCTGGGCCAGGGCGCCCCTGGCGCTCCCCAAACAGAGGGCGATGGTGAACAGGACCTGCATCATCCCTGCTGCTCCAGCGCGGCGATGAGTTCTGCGGCCCGCTCCTGGACCTGGGCCATTTCCTCGCGGCTCTGGGTCCCTGGGGCAAAGCGGGCAAAGTCGCAGCGGGCCAGCACCTCCTCCACCGCGCGCACCAACTCCCCCTCCACCCCCTTTGCGGCCAGCAGCTGGGCGCGGGCCTGGCTGGTGAGCCCGGTGGCCGGACCTTCGAGGCGGTCGGCCAGAAAGGCGAGCAGAGCCCGCTGGATCTCGGCGTGGAAGGCCGGGCTGTCTCCCTGTTCCAGCAACTGGTCCGCCAGGCGCAGACGGCGGCCGGCCTCGCCCCTGGCGCGCCGGCGCCGCGCCAGGGCCACGTCCCCTTCCAGGCGCTGCCGGCGGCGCTGGTAGAGCCCCCACCCCAGGCCAGCCAGGGGCAGGAGGCCCTGGATTCCCCAGAAGAAAGCGCTCCGGTACAGCTGGATCGGCTCGGAGAATTCCTGCAGATCGGGCTTGATATGGCGGATGTCCTGGCCCACCTGGGCGATCTCCCTGGGCACCCCACCCGGCCCCGCTGCCAGCTCCGGGGCGATCCCGCCGCGCACCTCCAGCCGGATGGGCGCCGACTGCAGGGTGCGGTACTGCCCCTGGATGGGGTCGAAGTAAGCGAAGCTGATGGGGGGAATCTCTTGGGAACCGCCCCGCTGCGGGATGAGGATGTACTCAAATCTGCGCATGCCCCCGTACCCCCCCTCCTCCACCTTCTCCTGGGACTCGGCCTTGGGGTCGTAGACCGTGAAGCCAGCCAGGCCGGCCAAGGAGGGGGGCTCGATGGCATTGATGTTCCCCTGGCCGCTGATCTCCACCTTGAGGGTCACTGGATCGCCGGCCGCCACGGACAGCGGCTGCGCCTTGGCCTGGAGGGTATAGCGGCCCACGGCCCCGCTGAACTGCGGGGGGCGCCCGTTCTGGGGCAGGGGCAGCACCTCGATGCGCAGGGGATCGCAGGCCACCACTGCAGTCTGGCCGCGTCCCCCGAAGGGATCGTCGAGAAAGTCCCACACGCTCGAACGGCCCCGCGCGGGCAGCTTGCACGAGATGGCCATGGGGGCCACCTGGTGGATGCCGTCGCTGGTGGGGAAGATCGCCATCAGCCGCAGGGGCGCCACCTGGAACTCCGTCCCGCCGATGGTTTCCACCCGGGGCTTGAGCTGCTGGGCCACGAAGAGTTCCTCGGCCCAGAAGCCGGCGTAGTCGGGCAGTTCCTTGAAGCCCACGTTGCTGAGCGGAAAGCGGTAGCACAACTGGTACTCCAGCACCACCTGCTGGCCCACGTAGACCTTGGTCCGGTCGGCGCGGACCCGGACCAAGAGGTTGTCCTTCAATTCGTCCTGGCCCGCACCCTTGCCGGTGCCGGCCGGCGGGCGCGCGCTGCCGGGGACGATCTCCAGGTCGATAGCCTTGGTCCGGTAGGTCTGGCCCCCCAATTCCAGGGTGGCCGGGCCCAGGCGCAGCTTGCCGGTGCGGCGGGCGTTGAGGGAGTAACTCAACTCGCGGGTGAAAGTAGTGCGGAAGTTGACCATCTCCACCCGGGTGCTGATCGCCGGCCCATCGACGTAGAAATCCTGTAAATCGATCTCAGGAGCCGGCACATTGGGCAGGTTTTCGTCGGAGATGATGCTGAGGGTGAGAATGATGGGATCGGCCTGACTGGCCCGGGTGCGATCCACGATCGCTTCGAAGCGGACCTGCGCCGCTTCGGCCTGCAGGGCCACGGCCAGCGCCAGCCCCATCCAGAAGGCGAACTTGCCGGTCATCTCCTTTACCAGTCCTGGCCCCGGTACGCCTGCGTCCCGTGCTGGCGGCGCTGGTGGGCCTGCTTCTCCCGGTCCCGCAGGGCGTCGAGGAGTTGCTCGGCCTCTTCGCGGTCCATGCGACTGCGCTGGTCGCCGCCCTGCCTCTGCTCCTGGGACTGTCGCTGTTGCTGGTCCTGCTGGTCCTGCTGGTCCGGTAGCCGGCCCTGCTGCTGTTGCTGCTGTTGCTGTTGGTTTTGCTGGTCCTGCTGCTGGCGGCCTTGTTGCTGCTGGTCCTGCTGCTTTTTCTGGTCCTGGGACTGCTGGGATTGCTGCTGCTCTTGCTGCTCCTGCTGCTTGGTCAGGGCCAGTTCCAGGTTGGCCTTGGCATCCTGGTCCTGCCAGTCCAGCTCCAGGGCCTGCTTGTAGGATTCCACGGCTTGCTGGTATTGCTGCTGCTGGTAACGGGTGTTGCCCAGGTTGTAGAAGGTGCGCGCCTGCAGCTGGGGATCGGCCTCCTGGAGGGCCCGGTCGAACTCCTTCGCCGCCCCCGGGTAGTCCCCGGTCTTGAAGAGGGCGCTGCCCACGTTGAAGTTGAGGGCCGGCGTATCCGGCGCCTCGACCTGGGCCTGGCGGTACAGCTGCAGGGCCTCTTCGTAGCGCCCCTCCTCGTACTGCTTTTTGGCCTGGGCGCTCTGGTCGCGGGCTTCGTCCCCAAGGGGGACCTTGTCCCCAAGGGGGACCTTG